>JBGCDY010000209.1:0-4396 GCA_045105835.1 Chitinophagales bacterium | reverse complement strand
CAAAAATTCAATCACAGATTCATTCGGATACCATTTTTCTGCTGTTTTTGCTATGAAAGGTATCCATGTTTTGAGTTTAGATTTATATACTTTTCCTCCCTCTTCATAAAAATATACTTTAATGAATTGTTTAGGAGCATCTCCATCTAAATCATAATCAAGAACATAGTAATTATCTTCTTTTAAGTTTTGAATCCTTCCAATGTGTTTTAATTTTCCAGATGAATTTGCAGAGGTTTCTTTTCTTAGTTTGCTATTCAGGTTCATTTTTAATATTCTAAATTATCAGAAACAAACTCGAAGTTATTATTTTTATCTTAGATAACAAAACAATTGTTTTTTTGTAAGCATAAACATTACAAAATTGCATTATGAAAATTTGTATTTTGTTGTTATTTTTCATTCTTCAACAAAAAGCAATACCAAACTTGTCATTCTAATTCTGGAAACTTCAGATTATTAGTCGAAATTTATGTTACTTTTAATCCTCTCAAGGTACAAGTTTTGAATTTGTACCTTGAGTTTCCATTCCTCTAAGTCGTAATCTCCACCATCTTCGTAGGAGCCATGTTTGCATTTCGCATCGCAATATTCCTTGCAGCCGTTTGCGACAACAATTCAAAAGCATCTGCTACCACTTTATTGCTCTCTTTGGTATCCAAAACCACAGGAAGCCCAGAATCACCGCCCTCTCGAGTGGATTCCACAATCGGAATTTGCCCCAACAAAGGCACTTTGTATTTGGCAGCCAAGGCTTCACCACCACCTTTGCCGAAAATGTAGTAGCGTTTGTCAAGCGCATCGGGAGGGGTGAAATAAGCCATGTTTTCGACGATTCCCAGAACAGGTACATTGATGTTTGGCATTTGGAACATCGTCACTGCACGCACCACATCCGCCTTTGCGACATCTTGTGGAGTCGTGACCACCACAGCAGCCGTCACAGGAACAGTTTGCACCAAGGTCAAATGAATATCGCCCGTACCAGGAGGCAGGTCAATCAAAAGATAGTCCAATTCGCCCCATTCTGTATCGGTGATGAACTGCTTCAGAGCAGAAGACGCAATCGGTCCACGCCAAACCACCGCTTGACTTGCATCGGTCAAAAAGCCAATAGACAAAGTTTTGATGCCGTATTTCTCAACAGGAATGATTTTTTGTTTTCCATTGAAGTTACCGACCTTCGGTTTTGTACCTTCCAGATCCATCATTGTAGGAATTGAAGGGCCGTAAATATCGGCATCAATCAAACCCACTTTTGCGCCTTGTTTTGCCAAACCAACTGCCAAGTTCACTGCCACAGTAGATTTCCCTACGCCCCCTTTTCCAGAAGCGATTGCCACAATGTTTTTCACAAAAGGCAATACTGCATGGTTGTCTTTTCGGCGAGAAGTCACCTGCGAAGTGATTTCTACTTCCACCTGCGCTTCTTTGTCCACCAAATGTTTGATGGCAGTGATACAGGCATTTTTGATGTGTTCTTTTAGTGGGCAAGCAGGGGTCGTCAATATGAGTCGAAAACGGACTTTTTTTCCGTCAATCTCAATATTATCCACCATGTTGAGTGTCACCAAGTCCTTCCCCAAATCGGGGTCATCTACATAACTCAATGCTTTTAATACTGCTGATTTTGTAATTGCCATTGTAGGGAAGTTGATTCTAATAAAATCTGTTGTTAAAAGGGAACATCGTTCATCAATTTTGGTTCAGTATTGCATTGTCAATCGCTAAAATTGATGAACCGTACAAAAACCGCATCAAAGATATAGGATTTTTTCCAACACAGTCATCTTTTGGATTTTTATATCGCTGCTTGCTTGCAACTGATAAAAACTTATGCTGAAAAAAATCTCACAAATTAGACCGTAGAATCGCCTTCTCTACATCCAATAAATAAAAAGAAATCTCTATATCCGTTGTGGTTGATGTAAAATCATTCGGTGGATAATTGGCAAGCACTCGACCGTGGACATATACAATACGTTTGCCATCGGGATGCCAAGAAGGCTGCCCTGTATAGAGTTGAATATTTTGGTAGCTGTCAAAACTTGTATTGTGCCCATTGAAGTGATTGGGCAATATTCTTTTTTGATTGCTTCCATCGCTATTGATGACCCAGACTCCTTCGTCATTGGAATAAACTATTTTTTGACCATCAGGAGATATTTTAGGGATTCGGCTGTTATTGGCAAGACTTTCGTCCTTTAGAGGTACACTGAATTCTCGTTCTACCATTTCTGTCTTTAAACTATAGAGTTTAAACTCCTCTTGTGAGAGGCTTCCCCATAGTTTTTCAGGAGATTCCCAGTCAGGGCTTGATAAGAGTATTAAAGGTTGATTATTTGAGCCATCTGATTCCACTGTCCATGTCCCTGCGGGGCCTTGTTCATTATCTATGCTATGACGGTAAGCTATTTTAGTACCATCAGGACTCCAATCAGGAGAATAGCTGTTTCCTATATTCGTTAGTTGCTGAACGACCTTGCTTCCTATGTGTACCTTGTAGATATTGCCACCAAAAGAAAAAACCAGATTTTCGCTATTAGGAGACCAGTCTGGAGATGTTCCTCCTTCTACCAATAAATATTTTTCTTGCGTTGCAAATTCATAAATATAGATGCCCCTTCCTGCTTCTTCGTTTCCTTCATGAGCGATATATAAGCTGTTGGGGCTAATTTTGGGCAAGAACCCGTGACTACTTGGAACGTGATGTTCATAGACAGTACTTGTATTCGGAATTTGAGTACCTTCTATGTACTGTTCTTCAAAACCTTCTTTTTGGCAAGTAGTGAAGGTTAATAGTAGTAATATGGAAAGTACTTGTGAAATAATTTTGTTCATCTTAGATTTATTTTAAAATTGATACATCTCTTCCACGATATTGCTTAAAACAATGTGAAAGGGAAAAATTATTTTAGGTGTTTAAGAATCTTATTCAGCAAGAAAATTATATCGCCTTAACCAGGTCGATTCTCGTCACCAAAAAAGAAGGAAGAATCAAAGTCAATAAACAAATCACAATCGTCCCCATCTTCAGCCCTGCAATCATAGCAGAACGACTATAGAGCCTCACTTACCGTTTTAACCATTCATAGCATTCGTTTTTATTTCACAATTGGGGAACGTCGAAACAAACCCGTACCACCTTAAAAAAAGGCAATTTGGCTCATTGACCTCCAACCTTACACCTTCCGAAGAATACAAATTTCCACCTTGTATATAATTTCCATTGGAAAAGGTCAACTTATCGCCACCAAACGAAGCATTGGTGATTTCTTCAAGATACATTGCAGAAGGAGTATGAGTTGTAGGAGAAATATAGATGAGTAATTCTTTGTCCCTGAATCCATCAAAAAGATAGTTTCCATTGTCTTTAATCATTTGTAAGGGATAAAATCTGGCTGTTTTACCTTCCCAAACTCCTAAGCCCATTTCCATTTCAGGCAGTCTATCATCAATCGTCAACATCGAAGCCCTAAAGCCTGGTGGCAGAAAACCTTTACCGCTTGTATTGGCTTTCAAATTGGCGAATTTGGCAAACATTTTTTGAATGAAATTCATTTTCTCCTTTCCATACAAGCAATCTGGATATTGCTCCAATACTTCTTTGGGGGTCAATATTTGATGAGATTGAAGGATCTCAAGTTGATAGCCTTTATGTTTTCCTGACAGACAAACTCCTGTGATGTGGTCCCAATGTGATTCAGTTTCTTTATCTGCCATAACCAGCATCCCATTGTACACGCCTGCAATGTAAAAATGAAGCATTTTATTATTGACAACAGGATTCAAAACCATTCCAGAATTACAAATCACACAAAACGTCACCATAAAAGAAGAATTATTTACCTCTCCTTGAGCAATGTGGTGAAAAGCCATTTTATGCTTTGAAAACGCTAAGTGTTTGGAACCTACTTTAAATACAAGCAGTACCGAATCCTCCTTCAATTCTCTATTCTCCCAAACTTGTTTTACCGTAGTATAATTTTTTACATAGAGTGGTTTAAATACACTTCCCAGTTGTTTGTTTCCTATTCTTTCTATTTGCATGAATGATTGTTTTACAAGCTATAAATCCTAAAAAAATCAATTTATCACTTCCTTTTGACTAAACCCTACGAAAACCGTATCGCCTTAATCGGGTCGATTCTCGTCACCAAATAAGAAGGCAAAATCAAAGCTAACAGACAAATCACAATCGTTCCCATATTCAGCCCTGCAATCACAAAAAAGTCAAGCGAAACAGGTGCAATTTGGATATAGTACGACTCTTCTGGCAGGCTAATGAAGCCAAACTGCTGTTGCAACAAACACAAACCAATCCCGATAATGTTGCCCAAGACCAAACCAATTCATATGGTAAAAGCTGAATTGTAGAGAAAAATTTTGCGGATGC
>JBGCDY010000208.1:0-10500 GCA_045105835.1 Chitinophagales bacterium | reverse complement strand
CCGACGGTGAGGCGCTTGTTGGAGCGACAATCGTTGTGGATGGTACAACTACAGGTACAACTACTGATGTAGATGGAAATTATTCCCTCAAAGTAGGATCAGGTACACACAAACTCAATGCAAGTTTCATTGGTTTTCAGACTCAAACAAAAGTGGTGACACTTGCAGATGGACAAAACGAGATGTGGGATATTACTCTTGCTTCTGGTATTACTATGGCAGATGTAGTGGTAACAGGTTCACGTACAGCCCCTCGTTCTTCTACAAGCACACCACTTCCTATTGATGTAGTAGGAGCTAAAGAATTGGCAATGACAGGTCAAAACAGTTTTGACAAAGCATTGACTTACAGAATTCCTTCTTTTAACTCTGTAAATACACCAGTAAACGATGCAACTTCATTGTTGGATCCTTTCGAAATCAGAAACATGGGACCTTCTCGTACCTTGATTTTGATCAATGGTAAGCGTAAAAACACAAGTGCATTGCTTTACACACAGACTTCTCCAGGTCGTGGTGAGTCAGGTGCTGATATTTCTGCGATTCCACAAGGAGCTATTAAGCGTGTAGAGATTCTAAGAGATGGTGCTTCTGCTCAGTATGGTTCTGATGCGATTGCAGGTGTTGTGAACGTAATCATGAAAGACGATGCACAAAACGGAAGTGTTACTATCAACGCAGGTATGACCAGCGAAGGTGACGGTGAAACGTATGGTGTTATGTTGAACAATGGTTCAAAATTGGGTGAAAATGGTTTTATGAACTATACCATCGAATTTTCTCGCAGAGACTTGGCTAACCGCCCCGGTATGGTAGATGCAGCAGGTGAAGCAGGTGATTTTGGTGCGGATATTGCAGATGTTCAAGCATTCTTGAATAAGTATCCAGATGCGAATAACATAAATGGTTCTCCTGAAACTACTTCTGCTAAAGGAGCAATTAATTTTGGTACTAAGATTTCTGACAATACACAAATGTATGGTAATGCAGCTTATGTTTACAAAAAAGTAAACAGTTTTGCGAATTACAGAACTCCTTATTGGAGAACTGAGTCAGACTTCCCTTATTTGGCGGATTTCTTCCCAAATGGTGACAATGGAGAGTATATCGGATATGTTCCTACATTTGATGGTGACTTGGGTGACTACAATGCTACTTTAGGTTTCAAAACTGAAAAGAACGATTGGTTGGCAGACATGAGTTTCACAGTAGGTGGAAACGAGCAAACTTATTTGGTAAGTAACTCTCACAACAGAAACTTCACTCAGAATCCTGATGGAACTAACAAATACCGTGAAAACAGTCCACTTATTTTTGATGTGGGAGGAACAAGATTTACACACGCAGTAGGTAACATTGATGTAACCAGAAGATTATCTGACAAAGTAGGTATCGCTTTTGGTTCTGAGTTTAGAAGTGAAACTTTTACAGTTATTGAAGGTACTGAATCTTCTTACGAAGATGGTGGTCCGGATTCATTTGCAGGTAACGATCCAAGAAACTCAGGTTCTTTCAACCGTTTTAACTTTGGTGGATATGCAGATATCGCTTTGGATTTGACGGATGATTTCTTGATCAATGGTACAATTCGTGCAGAAAACTACAGTGATTTTGGTGCTGCTGCTGTTTGGAAAATCAGCTCTCGTTACAAATTTGCTGAAGACAAAGTAACTATTAGAGCTTCTGCTTCTACAGGTTTCCGTGCACCTTTGTTGCACCAGATTTATACCCAAAAAGCACAGTATAGTTTCATTCCTGGACAAGGTATTCAAGTAGGTGGTTTGATTAACAACGTTTCGAGAGAGGCACGTTTATTGGGTCTTCCTTCTTTGAAAGCAGAAGAATCTACCAACATCACTTTGGGGATTGGTGTTCGTCCAAACTACAACTTTAGCTTCACTTTGGATTATTACAACATTGCAGTAAAAGATAGAGTGATTTTGAGTACAGAAATTGGCGCTACAGATGCTGGTGATACTGCTTTGGATGCAATTTTATCTGCTAACAACCTTTCTGATTTGAGTTTCTTCGTGAACGCTTTGGATACTCGTACTTCTGGTATTGATTTCGTAGCTAACTACAAAGGTCTTGAATTGGGTAAAGGAAGTTTAGGTTTGAACTTGGCTGGTAATTACACACTTCAAAACGAAAGAGATGGTGCGGTGAAAAACCCAATATTAGTAGAACAAGCTGGTCAAACAGTTTCTAATGCAACTCAAGAAGCATTGTTCTTTACTTCTCGCCCTCAATTCAAAGTGATTTTTGGTATCGACTACTCTGTTGATAAATTGAACATTGGACTATACAACACTGTATTTGGTCCTACTGAATTTAGACAACAAGGTTTGGATGAAGGTATTTACACAGAGTTTCAAACTAAAATTGTTACAGACTTGAGTTTGAACTATCAGTTGAGTGAAAAAATTGGACTTGGTGCAAACATCAACAACTTGTTGAACATCTTGCCAGAATGGGAATTCAAAGCGGATGCTGGTTCAGAAGCAAAATTGAACGATGCTGCTTTCTTGCAAAACCAATCTAACTTGATTACTTTTAACCAACGTTATTCTCAAATGACTTATGATGGATACCATTTCAGTCAGTTGGGAACTACTTTCAACTTTGCATTGAATATTCAATTGTAATACAACAGCAAAATAATTGAGAATAGAATATTCTTTTTTTACTTTTCTTAATTATTGAACAGAAGCCATCGGATGAATTTATATCATTCGATGGCTTTTTTATATACATGAAACTATCATAAAAGTCAAACCATGCCCTTCAATAGCATCCAACTCATCAACTGCAATGAAGAAATCATTGAAGCACTTCTAAAAGGCGACAAAACATTAGCCACTCACCTGAATATCAACATCCCTACAAAATGGTCGGAATTTGGCACTCCTATTTTTGAGTACTCACTTGCACAAATCAAAAACAATCCCAATTCTGCAAAATGGTGGACTTACCTCCCTATTCTAATCACTGAAAACACCTTGGTTGGAAGTTGTGGCTACAAAGGCGCACCCAGTGAGGCAGGAATGGTTGAGATTGGCTATGAAGTAGCAGAAATTTATAGAAATCGAGGCTTGGCAACAGAGATAGCAAAGCTGCTGGTCCAACAGGCATTTGAGGATGACAAAGTCAAAATTATTCAAGCACATACAATCGAAGAAGCAAATGCTTCAACAAGGGTATTGGAGAAATGTGGCTTCAAAAAAGTAGGAAGCTTTGAAGATGAAGAAGAGGGGCTCGTATGGAAGTGGGAATTGATGAAGAACTGATAATTATAGTATTACATCTAAAAAAAATATTTTTTTTCAATAAGTGACAGCTCCCTCACCAAATACAGAAAATGACAAAACTGACCTACTTCAAAGTAGGTAGAATAAGAAGAAAACCTGTACCTTTCGGTGTAAAAACAATACATTTTATACAAGCCATTTGTTGAATTAGGAATGAATAAAACGACACAAATATGCGAACTCGAACACTGCTTGGGTTTCGAGTTGACAGAGGTAAAAGGACTGGAAAATATCATGGATTGGCAGCAAGCCAAAACATACTTAGTCGATAAAGAAAACAATCTGATTGGCTTGAATCTCTATGAATCAGCTTTGACGACTCTTACCTTTCTACAAGACTTTCCCCATCTAAAAGCGCTTCATTTAGGCAGTAATCACCTGCAAGATATTGGTACCTTAAATCAATTTTCTGAGTTGGTTTTCTTAGATGTAAGTGACAATCAGGTTCAAGATATTGCAGCCTTGGGTAGTTTGCGGCAACTGCAAATGCTGGATATAGGTGACAACCAAATCCAAGATATTGCAGCCTTGGAAAATTTGAAGCAATTGAATATTCTTGTCTTAGAACACAACGAAATCAAAGACCTTTCTGCGTTGAACCTACTTCGACAGTTACAAGAATTGAATCTAACCGACAATCAAATTCAAGACCTCTCCCCCCTTAATAATTTGCAAGCATTGCAGACCCTCAACTTGTGGGAAAATCAAATTGAAAACCTTGTCCCTCTTTCCGATTTACAGCAATTGAAATGGCTCAATTTAAGCGAAAATCAGATACGTGATTTGTCTCCTTTGAAGGGTTTATTACAGTTAGAAACCATTTTTCTGTGGAACAATCAAATCCGAAATATTGAAGCTTTGGCTACCTTGCATCAACTGCAAACACTGGATTTAAGTGATAATACAGTGTTTAGCATTGTCGCATTGAAGGATTTACTTCAATTGCAACAATTGGATTTGGAGCATAATCGAGTACAAGATATTTCTGCATTGCAGGACTTGCAACAATTGAAGGCATTGGATATCAGTGGAAATCAGGTAAAAGATTTTTCTGTTTTGAAGGATTTACCACAGTTGAAAAAACTTGTTTTAAGGAGCAATCAAATCCAAGACATCACCTCTTTGGAGGGCATGGAAAAATTGGAAAAGCTCGATTTGAGGAGTAACCAAATCGAAAATCTTTCAGCATTGAAGGGTATACCTCAACTGCAATTACTTGATTTGGGTTTCAATAAAGTTCAAGATTTTTCTGTTTTGGCAAGTTTAACAGAGCTACAATCACTTGATTTGAGCAGCAACCAAATGACTAAAATTTCTTTGGGTTTGCTCCGACAATTCAAAAAATTGGAGAAACTCAAACTCTATCAAAATCCTATTCAAAACATACCCAAGGAAGTTTTTGAAAAAACCAATACGAATGTCCTTCAAGAGGTAGTATCTTATTTAGAAGAAGCTTCTCCCAAGAAAAAATCACTAAGTAGGGCTCATTCCTCCAATAACATTCGCCCCACCAAAAGTATCTTCCAAAAAGTTCGTAGTTTATTTGGGCTTCGTTCTTAAGATAATGATGCAACCAGTAGGCTTATTCACTATATGACTACCAGTTATTTATCTAAAAAAACAAGACTTTTTTTACTCATTAAAACAATTATTTTGCACATCCATAACATTTGACGCATAAAAAAGGTAAAAAAATATAATATTTGTTTTGAAAAGTCTTCAAAACAAATGATATTAGAAGCATGAAATTACTACGCTCTCTACTATCATTGATTTTGTTTTTATTTTTTTTGTATTGGTTGAATGGTCTACTACTACTTGGAGTCAAAAAAGAATCCAAGGTATTTTATGACCAATTGAAGCAGGAATTGGAGGAAGGCGACTACGCTCCCAGCTTTTTTGTTCTCAGTGCCACACGTTATGGATGGGACAATGGTTTTTTGAATGAATATGGCAGTGCCACCAAAAATAGCAAGCATTTAAGTGGTGAAGCCATTGACATTATTGTGTTGGATGTCAATAAGGATGGTAGCTCCAATGCTGAAGATGTCGATATTGTGTTCAAAATTCTCAACGAAAAGATTGTCAAAAACAAAGGTGGCATTGGTACTTACAAGAAAGGCAGCAACTTTTTGAGTCGTCAAATGGTGCACTTTGATTGCAGAGGATACTGGGCGAGGTGGCACAAATAGCATATTTTTAGGCAAGTACCACAATCTTCATTTATTCTACCCTAACTCTATGCAGTCTTGGCACCAATATTCCTACTGCTGCTCCAACCAAATAACCCGCAATCACATCTGTAGGAAAATGTCGTCCTGCTTTGACCCGCAAAAGCGCAGTAACAGCAGGGATAAGTGCGGCAGTGCCCCATACATAGCCACGTCCTTTAGAGTTGGGATGCAAATCTGAGTACATTTGGGCAGTCATAAAAGACAAGGCTGCTACATTGGAAGTGTGTCCAGATATAAAGGAAGAGGTTGCGTCTCTATGCAATTTCTTCTCTATAGGACAGTTGGGATTGTACAATAGAGGGCGTTTTCTCCTAACAAGTTCTTTGATTATCCCTGTCACAGCACTGTTAATTGCAACGGTTTCAAATGTAAACAGTGCAATATTGCCAAGATTGTCGCCTCCTCTTATGTTTTTGTCGAGGAGCAGTGTATAGGGAAGCACATAGGAGGAAAGCAAAAAAACATTACTGGCTTTGTGTGCTCCCAAAGACCAATTACGACAAGAAACTCTATCGAATTTAGATATATCGTCGATATTCAATAAGCCGATTTCTTCTTCACTCAAGCCAACCTTTCTTTTTTTCAAACGGTTGCTGTACATCCATCCCAGTCCACCACCAAGACTCAAGGGAAGGTCTAATTTGAGAGTTTTGTTATAAGAATAGGTTTGTGCGCTGAGTTCTTCTGTATGAAAGCAAAAACACAAACAGAGCAAAGACAGGATTATTGTAATTTTTTGTATCGAAAACATATCAACAAATGTTAAGTGTATAAAAGTTGAGATTTAAAGGCACAAAATTACACAAATGTTTATTCTTTGTCTTGCATTTTCAGCTTGCCAATTGGTTTTGTCATTTTTATTTCTTCTTCCTTCGACGGCACCTCCATCAAAACAGGCGACAATTCATACCCTTTTTGGCTAAGAAGGTCAATCAAGCCATCTTCTCCTGGTAAATGCAAAGCTCCTACTGCAATAAAAGTATTTTGTGCCTGTATGATTCCATCCATTCTATCTGCCATACGATAGTTGCGCTCCAACAGTATGATGGCATCAAAACTGGAATCAGAATATTCCTGTTCTTTGTCATACCACTCCATCAAACCCTCCAAATCCTGCTTCAAATAATAGTTCATCAAGGTCTGCATTGAAGTATCCTCTACAGCTCCCTCTTCTCCACTTTCATTTACCCCCTTCAATAACATGGCTGCTTGTTCGGGCAGTGGAATACGATTGAAGGCGTTCATCTGTTCCGCAAAGGTTTCTACACCAATGAGTTTTTTGCCTGTCTTCTCTCCTACTGCTTGAAAAAACTGATCCAATGCTACCTCCATTTCCCTTCCTGTTTTGCTATCCATAGCTGACATCTCATCAATGAAAAGGGAAATAAATAGGGGTTTCATCTCGTCTATTTTAAACAGAATCGCCATAGGTCCGAGTTTTTCCAGTACAAATGTTCGAACCTTCTGATAATTTTCGGCTTCATATAAGTCCTGCAAAGTCGTGTCCTTCATCATCATTTCTCCAAACATGGTCATCATCATTTGCAGCATCTGTGTAGAATCTACTACCAACTCCAACGCTACTGCATCACACTGATCTATATAGGGCACTGCCAACTTACCGAGGTCATGAACTCGCTTATCTTGTGAGTGCATCGTACCGTATAGATAGGAAGGTTCTTCGAGGTCATTTCCTTCAATTTTCCACAAAAGGGAATTTTGAGCTTCTATAAGGTTGCAGCAAGAACAAAGGAAAAAGAATAGGACTAATCGCTGTAGCGATAAATGATTTGGATTCAGCATTGAATTTTGATTTTACCAAAGATAAACAAAAATCAAATAATAGTAACTGCAACTTATAGCTTCGTGGATAGAGGTTTCAAAATCCAAAATCAGCCATTGAAGAACTTGATTTCCTTAAGGATTGTTAAAATTATTTAAGAAAACTTATTGAAGGAACGTTTTCATTTTTTTTGAAGTTAAGGAGGTATATATATCATACAAAACCTTCAAAAAGAATACCCTATATGAAAACGCTGATGAAACAATTTCCCGATATACAAACAGACGAATTGGGCTATGTGGAACAATTGGTTCGAAATTTTGACCAAGAAGAAATGAATCTTTTTACAAAACGCTACAAAAAACAACGATACAGCCCAAAATTCATTTTGTTTATGAATCTAATTGCCTTTCTTGGCATCGCAGGAATCCAACGGTTCTTGTTGGGAGAGATCAAAATGGGATTGGCGTATGCTTTTACCTGGGGATTTTTAGGAATTGGAATCGTTTACGATTTCATCAACCACAAACGCATGACCTTGGAACACAACGAAAAACTTGCCTTTGAAGTAGCTCAAGACGTAAAACACATGCGAGTAGCTGTTTAGTCTTTGGTCTTTCCCCAAAGCAAAAGAGGTCAATTCATTTGAATGAATTGACCTCTTTCTATTTTATCTTAAACTCAGATTGTCTTATGCATCTTTGTTTGCCATATCGTGCAACATGTGTGCATAATGCTTATTCACTTTTTGGATGTCTATTCTGTATTGGTCTTGAATCTGACGTACAGAGTTTTGGTGCATACCACTAATATCCAAACCATAATCCTCAATCACAGTTCTCAAAGAAGCATTGGTTCTACGCTTTTCTTTAAGCTCTACTTTCTTTTGAAGTTTGTCAAAAATAGAAGGAGGAGCTGTTTTTTGATCAGGATTATCACGGTTTTCACCTCGTGCTTCTTCAATTTTGTCTTTGATTAAGTCAAGAATACTTGAAGGTTTTTTTCCCTGCTCTACTCTTTTTGCATTTCTTTTTGATTCTGCTTGCTGAATTTTTTCTTTGATTAAATCAAATACTGTTGGTTCAGCAGTTTCCTCCCTTGGGTTATCTCTATTAGTTTGTTGAATAACTTCAATTGTATTCTTGATAACATCGAAAAAGTTACGTCCCATTGTTGATATGATTTTAATAGGTTATTTTAAAAATAGTTCTGAATTAAAGACGGTATTTGGGTGGAACCGTCACAATAATATGACTTTTTATTACAAAATAAAAATGGCAAGACAAATGAAGCTCATTGTTTAAATTCAAACACCACATTATCAATGGCAAACCTTCTTCAAGACCTGTATTCTCCTACCACTCTCCTATTGTCGATTCCCAAAAAATGCTCCAATTCCTGCTCCAAATACAAGGCATATTCTGGGGTTTCTAAATTGGACAACAACTTGATGTGTTCATCTGCTACATCCTCCATATAAAGATCGTAGGTATAACTTTCTCCGTTTTTTCCTTTGGTTACTTTTTCTTTGCAAAACAACTGGTCAATATTGCTGACAATCACTTCCTTGTTTCCAGGGCACCAAACAGGACCATGTTTGACTTTTAACCTGTTTCTTGTTGCATTGATATGTGTGCTATTGAAGAGCCCAGCAAAAATAAAGTAAATCAAAAACAGACCTACCGACAAATGAATCAGCCCAAACAATCCCATCGCCCAAATTCCTTCAGTGATGGCGGTGTAATACCAAAACGCCATGAACGTATTCCAAAAAACAGCAAAGAAAATCAAAAATATGTATACAGGTGAATACCATTTATAACTGATATTCAGGCTTCTTTGGAGTCTCAACACTTCAAATTTGTCTGGCTTCCTTATTTCTGGGCGAGGAATGGGGATTTGATCGTTAAAATTGAACACACAATCACAGGTTTGGCACTTAGCAAGTGCTTTTTGGATATTGATATTTTCAGAATGTATGGTTTCTCCACAATTTTTACATTTAATATTTGACATTTTTTGTTGTTTTAGAAATTTGGATGTTTTGATTTTGAAAATTACAAAAATTGGCTTTAGCCCGAAAAGCCCAATCCTTAAGGTTTGGGATGTAAGATTCTGCTATAGCAAGAGCAATTTTTTCAAAGTTTTACCTCAACTTTATCAGGATTCAGCAATTGATTTTTTTGTATATTTGTAGCATGTTTGGACGAAAAACCAATATAAAAAAAATAGCACATAAATATAGATTATACGAAAGTACATCTAAATGCAAAACCATTGATTCACTTTTACGCACGACTGGTAAAATGTGGAATAGAGGTTTGAATGCAATACGAGAACACTACAAGAAAACAGGAAAATATCTATCTCCCAAAGAAGTCTATGCCATCTTGAAAAAGGAAAGGGAATCCAATGAGTATTGGCAAATGATTAACTCACAAACCATGCAAGAGGTTGCTCAAAGGTTGGACACTGCCTATCAAAGATTCTTTAAGAAATTAGCCAAACGACCTCCGAAGTTCAAGCCCACAATGTACTTTCAATCTTTGGTCTTAAAAGTATCAGGCTATAAAGTTCGAAATAATCAACTAATTCTACCAATAGGGAAGGGTAAAAATAGGAAGATAAAACAATTTAAGTTCATCGATTCAAGAAATCAAAACTACTACCATGAAAACTCAAAACAAAGGAATATATTCAATGCCCGCCTAAAAAGGGATTTGCATGGAAGATATTGGGTCATATTCACCGTAAAGCAAGCAAAACAAACCTATAAGACACGAAAAACAAGGGGTGCAATAGGGGCAGATTTCGGATTAAACACGTATATGACCGTATTTGATGGTAAACAATTTTTGGAAGTTGAAAACCCCGAATTCTTAAAATCTGATTTAGACCTTTTGAGGGAAAAATCCAAAACTCATTCTCGAAAAAAGAAAGGTTCAAAGAACAAAAACAGAGCGAAGAAGGAACTTGGTAAAGTGTACCAAAATGTTAGTAACAGACGTTCTGATTGGCAATCGAAGAAAGCTCATGACCTATGTAGAGCATTCAAGTTTATTGGCTTAGAAGACTTGAATATGAAGGCAATGCAGAGGATGTGGGGTAGGAAGATTTCGGATTTAGGGCATAGTAGGTTCGTCCACAAACTAAAACATGTGGCGGCTAAGTATGG
>JBGCDY010000207.1:0-3024 GCA_045105835.1 Chitinophagales bacterium | reverse complement strand
GACAGACACCATTTGATGAACTATGGAACGCCTTCTTACAGTTCCACAACCAATGAGTATTACAGTGCCACCATTATGCGTGTCACCCGTTATACTGCCAACTCTGCAACCAATTTTACCACAACGGTTTCGGGCAGTCGCAACGTCATTTTGGGCGCAACGCCTTCCACTGGAATACCTTGTTTGCATGAATCACACACCGTAGGTTCATTGGTATTCGGAACAGACGGAACGCTCTTGATTTCCTCTGGAGATGGCGCAAGTTACAGTTCGGTAGATGTGGGAAGTGCTTCTGAAACCTATTGGAGTCAAGCTCTTGCAGATGACATTATCCGACCAGAAGAAAATGTGGGTGCATTTCGTTCGCAAATGTTGAACAGCTACAATGGGAAAATTTTGCGGATAGATCCTGCAACGGGAGCGGGTATTTCGAGTAATCCTTTTTACGATTCTGGAAATCCCAATTCTTGCGAATCCAAAGTATTTTCTTTGGGCTTGCGAAACCCATTCCGTTGTACACTTCGACCCAATTCTGGAAGTACCAATCCTGCGGATGCAGACCCTGGCAACTTGTACATTGGTGATGTAGGTTGGGGAACATGGGAAGATTTGCATGTAACCACCGAAGCTGGACAAAATTTTGGTTGGCCCATGTTTGAAGGTCTGACCTATCACAGTGGATACAACAATTCTTTGATCGCCAACGAAGATGCGCCCAATCCATTGTTTGGAACAGGCGGCTGCACCCAAGAATTTTTCTACTTCCAAGACCTATTGAAGCAAGAAACCCCAACAAACAGCGAAGCCATCAACAATCCCTGCAACAGTGGTCAAACAATTACCAATGTTTCCACTTTCTTTCACGCCCGCCCCCAAATAGATTGGAGGCATGGCAGCAGTGGCCCTGCAAGGACAGGTATATTCAGTACTGGGGTAGCAGCAACCGTTAATTTAGACGCTGCCAATTCTCCTGTTGGAGGAGGAGTTACCTTTGCAGGAAATGCAGCTGTGGGAGGAGCTTGGTACACGGATACTGAATTCCCTGCGGAATACCAAAACACTTATTTCCAAGCAGATTATAGCAGAAAATGGATTAAAAACTTTGACTTTGACTCCAATAATGTTCCTACTTATGCAAGGCATTTTTATACCAATGGTCCCGTATTCGTAGATGTCGAAGCACATCCTTTTGATGGAAGTTTGTACTTCGTAGCTTATCCGAGTCAAATCCGAAAAGTAACCTATACAGGCAATTCAAATCAACCTCCAAATGCTGTGATATCAGCCAATCCGAGTAGTGGAGGAAGCCCTTTGAACGTACAGTTCACTGGCGACCAATCAAGCGACCCTGAAAATAGCTCACTATCTTACTACTGGACATTTGGAGACGACAATTGCAGCAATGGCAAAGAGATTTTATTTGTAGTAGGCAATACTACTTTGAATGTCGGTGATGATGCTGCAAAAAACCGTTTGGAAGCATTAGGACATACGCTTACCATTGTTAGCGCACCTGCTTCTCAAACAAGCGATGCCAATGGCAAGGACTTGGTGGTGATTAGTTCTACTTGCAATTCCTCCGATGTCAATACCAAATTTCGAGATACTGCTGTTCCCGTTCTCGTTTGGGAACCCTACTTATTTGACGATATGCAAATGGCAGGTACAACTGCTGGAACCGACTACGGTTCAACAACCAACCAAACGCAACTAACCATTGCAGACCAAAACCATTTTATTGCATCTGCACTGACTGGCAACCAAACCATTGCCAATGCGGCAAGTACCCTAACGTGGGGAAGCCCAACACCTGCTGCTTCAACCATTGCTACTGTAAGTGGCAATAGCAGCCAAGCAGTTATTTTTACCTACGACACTGGCGACCAAATGCAGGGTTTAACCGCTCCTGCACGCCGAGTAGGCTTTTACTTTGCAGATGCAACCGCCTCAGAAGCAACCACAACCAGCTGGACATTATTTACCGCTGCCGTCACGTATGCCCTCGGGTGTGACGGCGGAGCCAGCACTATCCCTAATCCTAACCACACTTATACCTCTGCCACCCCAACGGCTTTCACAGCCACCTTGATGGTGACAGACAATCTAAACCTTCATAGTACCACCACAACCAATATCAACATCAACAACACTGCGCCAAACGTTGCGATTACCAGCGTTTCGGATGGTGCCTTGTTCTCGATGACTTCCCCAACGATTTACAACTTAGATGCCAATGTAAGTGATGCCGAAAGCCCCAATAGTCAATTGACCTATGCTTGGCAAACTTTCTTATTGCACGCCAACCATACGCATCCTGAACCCATTGACAACAATCCTTCAACAACTACAACGGTAACCCCCGTAGGTTGTGATGGAGAATTTTATGGTTATGCATTTGTCTTGACTGTAACCGACCCAAGTGGATTGAGTGGACAAGATTCAATCACTGTTCTACCTGATTGCAGTACAGTAGCTGCCACGACTATTTCGGCAAGTTCCAATCCTGCGACAATTGGTGAAAATGTGATTTTTACGGCGAGTAATCCCATTATTGCCACAGCTCCTGTGGTCAATTATTTGTGGGATTTTGGAGACGGCAATACGAGTACGGATGCCATGCCTTCTCATTCTTTCAGTGCAGCAAATACCTACAATGTAACTGTAGATTTGAGTGATGGCGAAGGGCATCCAATTGCGAGTACAGCGAATTATTCAATGGAAGTGACAGGTGGAAGTTCGGGTGACATAGATTTGGAGTTGAGTGTTTCGGCCAATCCAAGTCAATACACCATTTTCACCAACAACAGTTTTACTTATACCCTCACCAATAATGGCACAGCGACAGCAACAGGAGTAACTGTTGAAACACCTTTTGAAAGCCCTTTGGCTTATACAAGTGCCAATACTTCACAAGGAAATTACATTGTTTGGACAAAAACTTGGAACGTGGGTACTTTGGCTGCTGGTGAAACTGCAACCTTGGATTTATCACTTTTTGTGTTGAATACCACGGCAGACCTCACT
>JBGCDY010000206.1:0-2435 GCA_045105835.1 Chitinophagales bacterium | reverse complement strand
CTTTTGGATGCGACAACGGGTGAGGAACTGCAATATGTAGATGGTAAATACGACTTTACGGGAATGAACGAAGTGGCATTGAAAGTGAGGGTCACTAATTTGGGCAAAGCAGTAGAAGGAGCTGTCGAGCTGTCGGTCGTCAAAATAAATAGCAACGGTTTGGAAACCATAGTAACAAGTCAAATGGTGACTGCCCCTGCTTACGAAATGACTTATGAGTTGAACGTTCCGTTTGAAGCTGTGAATGCTTTGGAAGAATACGAATGGTCTGTGCGGGTGAGCAGTCCGCTTGAAGAAGATTGTGCAGATAACAATGATGTTTCAGTGAGTGTTTCACAAGGAAGTGTTTCTATTAAAGATGTTTGGCAGGGCGGCAAAATACAATTGTACCCTAATCCTGTAAGCGACCAACTACAAATCATTTCGCCTGACAATGAACCACTTCAATTGCAGATTTACAACCTTCAAGGAGCAATGATTCAAATGGAAACATTGCCGAATGGTTCTCAAACTTTGAATCTTTCTGAATATCCTAATGGTGTTTATTGGGTGAGATTCACAGGTGAAAAAGGGGCTTGGAGTCAGAAGGTGGTGAAACAATAAAAGAATTATTGAACATCTATAAACACAAATTTTAATTCTTTAGCAAGGCTTTGATTGAACACAAATCAAAGCCTTGTTTTTTATATAATGGATTGAGGGTAAAGCCTATTTTAATTTTCCATTTAATTCTTGTTCAATCCGAAGTCTTTTCTTTCATAGCCATAAAAATCACCACAATAATCTTATTTTTGCGAATTAGATACAATTCATTCACATTCATTTAATTTTGATTTCCTTCAATATGGAATATCCGACAAAAACAATCAACTTCAATCCTCCTGATACTTCCTCTCAACCGATTATCAACGAATTACATGGAAGTACACTAACGGATTGTTATCAGTGGCTCGAAGATAAAAATGATGAAACCGTCATAGATTGGACAGCCGAACAACACGACGCAACGATTGATTATTTGGATGCGAATTGTCCCCCAATTGAAGGGCTGGAAGCAGAACTCGAAGCCTATATCAACCGAGATATTACAACTTCTATTTTCCTACGAGGCAACAAGCAGTTTTTTTACCAACGGAAAAAAGGAGAGCCTCAATACAAGTTGTTTACCATTGTTGAAGGAGAAGAAAAACTACTTTTTGACCCCACCATAATAGACCCAGAAGGTCAGACTTCTATTCTGAGCATTGCAGTTAGCCACCAAAACGATCTTATCTCTATTGGTTGTCAGACGAAAGGAGCAGAAATTCAAACTTGCCATATTTTAGACATTGACACAGGCAAACAATTATTTGATCCCATTCCCAACTTGCGGGGCTTCAATTGGTGCAGAGATGGTAAACATGCCTACATCACCAAGGGCAGCCAAGAAATGCTCGAAAATCAGATGCCGCTTCGCACCTATCGCCACAAAATTGGCACACCACACAGCGAAGATATTTTTGTCATTGCTCCAAAAGATACCAAAGATTTTACCAGTATTTGGGATGCAAAATACAGCGAGATTAGTTTTATTTCCAAATCGGATTTTAATTCCAATACCATTCAAATGTTGCCCAAGGGCTATACGGAAGACCTGAAAAGCATAGAATTGTTCAGTAGCAAAGATACACAAGCACATCCCCATGCGATTGGTGACACCATTTATTTTATGACCAATCACGAAGCTCCTAACTTCAAACTCATGGTGGCAGAGAAGGCAAAGGCTACTTTTGAAGATTGGCGGGAATTGCTACCCGAAAAAGAAGAAATTGTATTACAATCCTACCAAATTACCGAAAAATACCTTATCACACAGGAGAAAAAAGATGTCCTGAGCCGCCTTTTTGTCTATACCAAAGAAGGTGAATTATTGAAGGAACTCCCGCTTCCCGTTGTAGGAAATGTATCCTCATTGGGTTATCACCGAGATTCCGACACGCTTTATATCAGTATTTCAGGCTATGAGCATCCTGCAATTATTTACAAGGTGGACGCAAAAACTTTTGAGTGGTCGTTTTTTCACCAACAAGAAAGCCCTGTAGACACGAGTAATATTGAGTCGAAATTGGTTTTTTACCCTTCAAAAGACGGTACCAAAATTCCTTTGTTTTTGGTACATCAAAAAAACATTGAGTTGGACGGTAATAATCCTGTTTATCTCACTGCTTATGGTGGCTTCAATGTTGGGCGTTATCCCTCTTTTATTGGCTATCAAGCTTCGTTTATCAATCGAGGAGGTATTTATGCATTGGCATGTATCAGAGGAGGAGATGAATATGGTGAAGATTGGCACAGGAGTGGTATGCAATTCAAGAAACAGAACTGCTTCGATGACTTTATTGCCGCAGGAGAATATTTGATTGCAGAAAAATACACAAATACCAATAAACTGGCGG
>JBGCDY010000205.1:0-7081 GCA_045105835.1 Chitinophagales bacterium | reverse complement strand
AGGCTCATAAACTTCTTCAATCATGACAGTACATTACAGTCAGAGAGGTAGCAGGAAAAGTCGGCTTCAAAAAAACGAGTTATTTCTCCGCTCTATTCAAAACAGAATTGGTAGTTACTCCAATGGAGGTTTTGAAGAGGTGTGGTTTTAAATAAAATATTTTATTAATTCATTAAATTCAGATAGAACTATGAAAAATTTATTTCTACTTTCAAAGCCAAATTTCAAATGGCTACTTTCTCTTTGTTTAGTTGTGTTATTATCTCTTACTTCTAATTCTTTGTTGGCTCAGCCCACTTCTTTTGATGTCACAGCATGTGCTGGACAACCAGGTTCTGACGGAAGCTATACACAAGGAGCAGATCATAACTCTTGCCCATGTTATGAAAGATCGGGTGGTGGAGCGATATTTAAAAATAGTTCTTTTTGGAATTATCAATCAGGTGTTAGCTGCACCACTATTACAACAGGAGGTATTCTTTTCGATCAAGGGGTAAGTTCGTGTGATATTTCTACAGCTATTTCATCAGGTTTCGGCGGTTGCAATCCTTCTGTATTAAGCAATTTGCAATATGCTGCTGCTTCTACAGCAAGTGTTCCTACCCTCTCCGAATGGGGCTTGATTGTCTTGGCTTTGATGTTTATGACCGCCGGGACTTTGTATTTGGTGCAGCCGAATTTCAGAAAGAGTTTTGAAGAAAAATAGATGATAGAAAGGAATTCTTAATTAAAGTACTTTTCGAATAAAAACCTCCAATGGCTTTGGCTGTTGGAGGTTTTTTTTGTGCCCTATAGGCATTGAACAAGAAGGCTGAATTAAAAGGAAGCTCATGTTTTTCAATCATTAAAAGTCGAATCAAGTGCGCTTCTTTTCTATTATTTCTTCTTGTTCAATGCCATACTATAACCCCAAATTGGGTTCTGCTCTATTGGAGGTATCGTCATAAAAGTTTGTTCAATAACAATTTGCTTCACCATTTTTGGCAGATATGAGGGCTGTTTGGCAGATATGGGTGGTTAGTTTGTAAAAAAAATTACAATACAAGCATATATCTTTGAGAAATGATATTTAAGCTGTTTTCTTGCCAAAAATCAGGGAAGAAAATAGAGGATAGAGATTCGCAGTTTTCTGCCTTCACCAAAACCTTAACACCGTTTTTTTTGAGGAAAATGGGGAATATTCCCCAAGTAAAACTTCTCGTTGTTTGTTCAAAAAATACCACCTATATGGAATCAATGAACAAAAAACGATTGGAGGCTCTTTGGTTGAAGGAATTGAACAAACTCATTCTTGCCCACCTTTTAGATAGTTATTTGACCAATGCGATTTTGGCATCCAAGCTATCTATCAGCAATCGAATGCTGTATCGAAAAATCCTAAAACTCATCAAACAATCACCCAATCACTACATCCGAAGGATTCGTTTGACAAAGGCTCACAAACTTCTTCAATCAGGGCGGCACTTCCTCTCTCCACCAGATTTGAGCGCCAACATTCTCCCTTTCCTTCCACTTTTGAGGATATAAGCACTACTTGTTGTGCTCCTGCTTGTTTTCCCAAACTTGATGGAAGCCAAGCCAAAAAACCATCCCTTATAATCAGAAAAGTCCCGCTTTTTGTTTATTATTGTCAGGTCGAACAAACTCCAAAATACCTTCCATATGAACAAGCACACCATTCTACTCTGTCTATTTTTCGCTTCCATGACCTCGCTGTTTTATTCCTGTGAGCAAAAAAACAACACTCCAACAGCCGCTACAAGCGAACAAAACTGCGACTACCTTGACTTCAAAACCCCTACTGACTTTCAGGCAGCGGGCGTGCAAATGATTGACTTGAAGGAAGGACACAAGGTCTGGACAAAGCGATTTGGCAACAGCCCCATGAAAGTGTTGATTCTACATGGAGGTCCCGCATTGACCCATGAGTACATGGAATGTTTTGAAAGTTTTTTGCCCAAAGCAGGCATTGAATTTTACCACTACGACCAACTGGGTTCTCACTATTCCGACCAACCCGACAACGACAGTCTTTGGACGATAGAGCGTTTTGTGGAAGAAGTCGAACAAGTGCGGATAGGGTTGGGATTGAACAAAGACAATTTCTATTTGCTGGGCAGTTCTTGGGGAGGTATTTTGGGAATGGAATATGCCCTGAAATACCAACAAAATCTCAAAGGATTGATTATCTGCAATATGACCGCAGATTTTGACAAATACGAAGCCTACAATTCCAAGTTGCGGAACCAAATGCGTCAATCCTTGATAGACTCTTTGGAGTTTTTTGAGAACAAAGGTGACTACCACAATCCGATTTACCAAGACCTCGTATTTGAAGAATACTACACCAAACACATCTGTCAAATGCCTTCCAAAGATTGGCCAGAACCTGTTCTCCGCAGCTTCAAACACATCAATCAACACGTCTATGAATTCATGCAAGGTCCCAGCGAATTTGTGCCTGGTGGCATCCTCAAACATTGGAGTGTGTGGGATGACTTACCCAAACTAAGCGTTCCAACACTCATGGTAGGAGCCAAATACGACACCATGAATCCCGAAGAAATGAAGGAAATGAGCGAACTGGTTCAAAATGGTCGCTTCTTGTACTGCGCCAATGGTAGCCATTTGTCAATGTGGGATGAGCAGGATTTCTTTATGGATGGGGTGATTGATTTTATCAAGGATGTGCAAGGTGGGGAGTTTTAGGTTTTGGGTCAATGAACCACCAAAACAATAATAAAAAAACAGACCAGAGAAATCACCAAACCACCCACCAAAGGAATGAGTGAAATTCCCATAAAAAAGGAAAGTGTTTTTTCGTGAAATTTTGTGGAAAGATCCAGCGCC
Organism: Chitinophagales bacterium; assembly: GCA_045105835.1. Taxonomy (GTDB): domain Bacteria; phylum Bacteroidota; class Bacteroidia; order Chitinophagales; family UBA2359; genus JAUHXA01. The sequence continues at coordinate 4,231 of JBGCDY010000205.1, read as the reverse complement.
TTCAAATAAAAATCAATCACACTTTCTTCTGCTTTCGGCTTTTCCATTTCTGCCTTCAATCGGTTTTCATCGTATTGAATATGGTCTGCAATTTCTGTTAAAACATACCTAATCAACCTTTTGAGTAAACCACCAATCAGAGGCACTTTGTCTGTCACCAATTTAGTCAATAAGGGAATCGTGATGATGTGGGTAGTGCCTTTGAAGAGCAAACCCAATGTATTGGCTCGGTTTGCAGGGGTGAGAATATGCTCCATTTTCCTCAAATCATTCAGACACCATCGCATGATTTCGATAGAAAACTCAATGGTCTTTTTGATTTGGAACTTCATTTTGATGGTCACCAAAACAGACAAAGCACAAAATGCGAATGCCCCAATGAAGAGGAATCCTCCAATGCCATACACCAAATATTCTGCGTCCTTCAAATCCAAAGCCGAAAATCCAACCATATAGGCAATCATCGCTCCTAATCCAATTCTTCGCTGCCAATCCATGATGCTTTGGAAAGATTCTCCCATTTCGATGAAATTGTCTCTGACTTCCTGGTTGTTGTACTTTCGGATGTCAATATCCAGTTCGTCTTTTATTTGGGCTTCTAATTGGAGGATGTCTGCTTGGGTTCTGATTTTCATTTTTTGTAGAGGATTTTGCTAGTTTAGATTCTTTGGGGAGGAACTTATGGATTTTTTAGCCTTCAATACTCACATCGTCTTCTTTTGAAATAGGACCAACCTGTTTTCCAAACAATGCCAAAACAATATTCACCTTGTCCAAGCGTAAAGTGGTTTTACCTCTCTCCATTTCTCGAACAAACCTTAAACCAACACCTGCTTTTTCGGCTAAACCTCTTTGTGTTAGTTTTTCAGCTTTTCGATTTTTTTTGACGAAAACAGCTATGGGATTTTGGGGATTGAATTCCATTTTAATTAAAATGTACCCTATCGGGTTTTTAAGAAAAAATAATTACCTTTGTTTCTGTGAACCACAATGTAACAAAATGATGGATTTTTTACAACTTAGTAAGAACATACAAAAGACACATGACTACTTTCAACAGAAAGCTGTTGCAGCAGTTAACCAAGGACTAACAGTTAGAAACTGGGTAATTGGATTTTACATTGTAGAGTTTGAGTTGAATGGTTCGGATAGAGCAACTTATGGTAGAAAATTATTAAAGCAACTGTCTACCCAATTAAAAACTAAGAACAAACAAAGCTTGTCTTATCGAACGCTTAAATTATGCAAACAATTTTATTTGGCTTATCCGCATCTACAAAAGACAATAACTCCTTTATTCAGAAATTTTCATATAGATGAAAAAAAACTAACTCGAATTAGGCAGACACTGTCTGCCCAATTCAATGAGGATGATTTATTGTTACCTCCCGAAAAACTCATAAAGAATCTATCCTTTTCCCATTTGGTTGAACTGATGAAAATAGAAGACCCTTTGAAGCGGCTATTTTATGAAATTCAAGCAATCAATGCTTGTTGGTCACTTCGAGAACTAAAACGGCAAATGTCAAGTTTGTTGTATGAACGAACAGGACTATCTTCAAACAAGCAAAAAGTACTGGAATTAGCCAATACTAAAACCCACAAGCAACTTCCCGAAGATACCATTAAGGACACCTACATTTTTGAATTCCTTGGGCTTGACCAAAAAGAGGTCATTTCCGAGTCAGATTTAGAAAAAGCATTGTTAGACAATTTACAGCAGTTTATGCTTGAATTGGGAAAAGGATTTTGTTTTGAAGCTCGTCAAAAACGCATCATTGTGGATGATGAATACTATTATGTCGACCTTGTGTTTTACCATCGTTATTTACGCTGCAATATACTCATTGATTTGAAAATACGTAGTTTTACACACATTGATATTGGGCAAATGAATTTTTACCTCAATTACTACAAGGACAAGGAAATGACAGACTTTGACAATCCTCCAATTGGCATAGTCCTGTGTGCTGACCAAAAAACTGCTACGGCAAAATATGCGCTCGCTGGTTTGGATAATCAAATATTTGTCTCCGAGTATTTAGTCCAACTTCCTAATGAAAACGAGTTGAGGAAGTTTATTTTGAAGCTTAAGGATGAGTTTTTGTGAAAAAGAATAATAATAACATTTGGCTTATAATTTTTCTATTTCAGTTTTTAGCTAAAAAACCAAAGAAAAAAAGACTTTTGAAAAATTAATTAATTGATTGTCAGTATTTTTCAATCATTTCTATTTGAGTTTCTTTTTTTTTCTTTTTTTTTATGCCAGTGAATACTGCCGATAGGTCTTACCGTTATTATGCAGAATTTTCCTCTCTTTTACTAATTCATAAATCCCTTTTCATAAGTCTTTTATATCGACTTCGGGGATGCGTTTGTGAATTTCTCTAATTTGGCTTTTGGGATAAATCTTCAAACCTTCTATTATCAAACACTTAAAAATTCGGTGGTAAAAAAGTTAATCAATGAAATATTCCTTTTTGCCCAAAGTCAGACAGTACTGATTGCCAATGAAACAAATTAGCGTATAAATTATTATTGTTTTAATATTTATTTATGATTAATGCTTTTTTTGTATTGGATTCATATCTTGAACTATTAAGATTATATTTGTAGTTTTAACTCCGTAAATTATCAACAATTTCTTTCTCATGCAAATTCAATTTATCGGTCAAGGTTTGGACGAAACCCCCAATTCGGGCATTGGTTATCACCTCATAGAAAGTCTCAATAGCAACACTTACAACAAGTTAGAAGTAATTGTTGCTTTTGTGAGTTCAAGCGGATTGGAAAACTTGAAGGAAGGACTATTTTCTTTCAAAGAACAGGGCGGGAAAATTCGTTTTTTTGTAGGAGCAGATTTACATGGTACGTCAAAAGAGGCTTTGGAAAAGTTTTTGGAATGGGAGATGCCAACCTATGTTACCCATTCTCCAAACTCAATCACCTACCATCCAAAAATTTACATTTTTAGAGGCAGACTCCAATCTCGGATTATTTTGGGTTCTTCTAATCTGACAACCAGTGGGTTGTTTCAAAATATTGAAGCGAACTTATTGATTGATTTTGAAAATGATGACAAGGAAGGAAAAACCTTGATTGCTCAAATTCTAAAATATTACCAACTTATTTTTTCTGATAAACATCCTTCAACCAAACGTTTGTCTCAAAAATTGTTAGATGTTTTAGTCGAAGCCAAAATCGTTCTTCCAGAAGCATTGAATAGAGCAAAAAACAATGCGGCTAATAAAACTTTCGCAAAGAAAACATCAGAATCAAATCACTTGGTACAAGAAAATTTTGAGAAAATCAAGATTTCTAAACCACCCAAAGGCTATACTCGGAAAATTCAGAGAAGCAACATTACTGTGAAAAATGAGCATGCATATAGCATTAACATTGAGGAAATAGAATTACCTTCGGGTACTTTTTGGATTCAAACTGGAAAAATGACAGGCGGTTCTCGAAATATTTTGGATTTGTCGAAGATTGGAAAAAGGGAAGATGGCATTCGCAGTTGGGGTAGTGTCGTCTTTTTTGGTATTCAATCACAAAATCACAGTTTGAAAAAAAGTATTATCCTTGTTTTGGATGGAACAGAGTATGAAGGGAATAGCATTTTTTATGCTTTGGGTAATAGCAATTGGCGTATGCAGTTGAAGGGAGTGACTAAGAATGGTGAAAAACTAACCACTATTTCCATTCCTGAAAATGGAAAACTGGGCGGGTTCCAGCGCAAAATATTGTTGTTTACACCATTGGAGGCAGACAAATACGAGTTGAGTATTGCAGATGAAACCACTATAAATCAATTGAAAGCATTGTCGAAAGAATGGATGAAAGGCGGAAAAGGAGGCACTGGTAGGGCTTATGGAATCACTGCATAAACAGAGTTTTCTGCCAATAATTTTTGGTAAGATTCCAACAATTCTTTTTTTATTGAAGGAGTAATTTTTTTTTCAAAATGGTCGACAATAATTTCAAAGTTTTTATTGGAGATTTGATAGGCGAATGCAATGAGTAAATCTATCTCATTTTGACGATTTCTTCGTTGATTTTCAGAGAGAATAGTTGGAGTTAGTTCGTTTGAATTATAACTGTTTTTGCTGCAAAATGAAAATAGACTTTTATCATCCTTCAAAAGCAAAAGCGTCAAATCGTTGATTAACTGCCACAAATTTCCCTCTTTACCTTTCCACCGAATTACCCTATTATTTTCTTTTATTGAAGG
>JBGCDY010000204.1:0-3259 GCA_045105835.1 Chitinophagales bacterium | reverse complement strand
CAAGTGCCTGTCGACAATATAGACACAAAGGACGTGATGATGGGCGGTATTTTTTATTCCGACCACAAAGAAAAGCAGTTCGTTTTTCCCGCAGTTCAAGAAGGTGCTATCACCTCGGTATCTTATTATGAAGAAACGAATGAACCTCGATTATTGGGCGCATTTTTCTTCAGCTCCTACATTCCTGTTCTCTCTTCAGACTTCACAGTGAGCGTTCCCGAAAATGTAGAAATTACCTACAAATTGATGGGTGAGGAAACGGACAACATCCAGTTTTCGGCGCAAAAGAAAGATGGTATGACCCACTATACTTGGACTGCCAAAAACCTTCCAAAATTGGAACGAGAAGCAAATGCGCCAAGTACCAGTTATTATGCTCCCCATGTCGTGGTTTACATCAAAAGTGGAACGTATGCGGAAGAAACAGAAGAAGTGATTACGGATGTAGCAGGTCTCTACAAATGGTACCATTATTTGGTGACACAGACGGATGATGGAGAAGAAGAGGAATTGAAGCAAGTGGTAGCGGATTTGATGGATGGAACGGAAACGAAAGAAGAGAAGGTCAAAAAAATATTTCAATGGGTACAAGGCAATATTAAATATGTGGCTTTTGAAGATGGATTGGGTGGATTTATCCCCAGAGGTGCGGGAGACGTTTGCACCAAAAAATATGGTGATTGCAAAGATATGAGTAATATTTTGGTAAAAATGTTGGATATTGCAGGCTTGGAGGCTTACCATACTTGGATTGGCTCTCGTGACAAGCCTTATTCTTATTACGATGTTCCGACTCCTATTGCAGACAATCACATGATTGCAGCGATTGAACTCAATGGTGAAATCGTCTTTTTGGATGCAACAGGTGAATATTTGTCTTTTGGCTCTCCGACTTCTATGATTCAAGGTAAGGAAGCTCTGATAGGCATGGGAAAAGACAAGTTCAAAATCATCAAAGTCCCCATCGTACCAAAGGAAGACAATGCACTAACCGAAACGGTGGAATTGACCATTGAAGGTAAAGACCTGAATGGAACAGCCAAGGCAGAATACTTGGGTTACAAAAAAATATTTGCAGAATATGCCCGATTGAGGGCGGAGTCAAATGACCAGGGAGACAAGTTTTTTGATGCCTATCTGCAAAAAGGGACTAATAAGTTTGAAATTACGAATATTGAAGAGGCTGGTTTTTATAGTAGAAACAAAAACATTGACCTAAAGTATGACTTTAAGATACCTGGTTACGTCAAAAAAGCGGGTACTAAATTGTATGTAAATCTCAATCTGAATCGAAAATTCAGTGACCAAGATATTGACTTAGAAAAACGAAAATTGGACAAGGAGCGTGATTTTAAGCAGATTGAATACGCTACTTACCAACTCAATATTCCAGAGGGTTATGTAGTGGATTATGTTCCTGAAGCCAGCAAATACGAGCATGAGGAATTTGGTTTTGAGATTCGATATGAACAAAAGGACGATGCGATTATTTTGCATTCTGAAACCTATATGAAGCATTTGATGCTGAAAAAAGACAAGTTTGAAGCATGGAACGAGATGATTAAGACTATTTCGGAGGCTTATCAGGAGGTAATCGTATTGAAGGAATCGAATGGTTAGTACAAGTAGAATTAAATACGTGGCAAATAACTAAGGTCATACTGTACCGTCTAATTCATTAGACGTTTGAACAGTGTTCATCGTGGAATGAATTAGATTTGTGCTTTTAACCAGTATTTAAAAATTAGGTTTTACACGCTAATACAAACACAATAAACCTCGTATAGCTTGTCGTCGAATAAATTCGATGGTACAGAATCACCTTAAAGACACAGGTGGAATTCATTCTACGATGCGGAAAACTACCACCTAATTATGTTGTACTATATAAAACTCGAACATCAAATGACTCGTGGATATTTTTAATGAGTCCATAAAAGGCTTTTGAAGTTTTCTTTCGAGAGCATACTGATTTTCAGATACTCTATACCTTCAAGAATAAACTTCAAAAGTTTTATTCCATATCAAAAACCGTTCTTTTTTTAGTCATTCAACTATCCAGAAATTTATCAATTCAATAATAATAAACCATGTCGAAGAAAATCATTTTTTCATTTGTGCTGTTCATCACTTCCCTCACTGCAATGGCACAAAAATATACCCACCAAGACTATGACTGGGAAGAGACTCCTACACTCCATGAGCTTTCGGAAAAAGATATGAAGAAGGCTGCCATTATCCTCAAGGAAGTACGTATTTTGGAATTTGTGTACACTGACTTAGGGGACTTGAACCTTTTTGAGACCAAACACAAAATAGTAAAAGTCAATGAGGATAAAGCCATTGAAGCCTTCAATAAGGTGTTTGTCTCCATGCGAGATGTGGAAGATTTCACCGTTCTAAAAGCAAGAGCTATCTCACCAGAAGGTAAAATCACAGAACTGAATCGTGACAATATTAAGGAATTGAAAGATGTAGAAACATACGGAGCTTTCAAAATTTTTGCCATTGAAGGGGTCGAAATTGGTAGCGAAATCGAATATATTTACACCACCAAACAAGGCGTGAGAGAACCTTTTGGAAGAATAACACTTCAATCTGAAACAGCAGTGAATGAAGCGGTTATTAAAATCATTTCTCCTTCCAATTTGGTCTTCGAAACACAGTCTTACAATAGTTTCCCCAAATTAAGCGAAACGGAAGGAAAGGAAACCCGCACACTTGAAGCAAAGGCAAAAGATATTCCTGCGCTTTTGGAGGAAGATTATGCTACTTACCAATCGAACTTGATGAAGGTGGATTATAAATTATCTTACAACAATTCAGGAAGTAGAAAAACAGAATTGTACTCGTGGAAAGAGGCGGCGGCTTACTTTGGTAGTATTTTGGCAGATGAATCTAAGACGGCAACGGATATGCTGAAGAAGGAGCTAAAATCACTGAAAATAAAAAAGATGGACGAGGAAGACAAGATAAAAACCATCGAGAATCATGTGAAAGATAATTTTTCTTTGGAAGTGAGTGCGGGAGCGGAAGCCTCACAAATCGAAAAAATATTGGTCAATAAGTACGCCAGTGAATTTGGTTTGAATCGCTTGTTTGTTGCTTTCTTACAGGCTGCCGAAATTGATTTTGAAGTGGTTTTGACCAGCAACAGGTTTCAGTCTAAATTTGACAAGGATTTCACCAGTTGGACCAACCTTACTGAAATCATCTTCTACTTTCCACAACACGATACCTATGTGAGTCCTTCAATGGT
>JBGCDY010000203.1:0-2760 GCA_045105835.1 Chitinophagales bacterium | reverse complement strand
CAAGGTGTTGTGCAAATCAAAGAGCAATTGAAGGAAGATGACTTGGTGGTGGTGATTTTTCACGATCACGGAAGCCGCTATGTGGGTAAGGTTTATAACGATGAATGGATGAAGAAGCAGGAGTTTATTTAGGCTGCAATGATTTATTTCTATAGAGGCTTCCAAAATTGCGCTTTTTTGAAGGCTAAATTTCGGAAGTCTCTGTTCCAAACCTGAACTTATTCATCAAGTCTCCACTGAACTCCCGTTTTATCCACAAAACTGACCAGTCCAAATTCTTTATTGTAGTAGATCTTTATGCGCACACTAAAAAAGTCGAATTTTTGAGAATATACATAAAAAAAGTATTTCCCTAAGATTTCAATTTCAGGATAATATTTAATGTTTGATTCAATCATTAAATCCTCATTTTCTATAGTGAGATTGAAATGAGGTGTAATAATTGCAGATGAATCTGTTCTTCTTATAGTGTAGATTTCTAAGGAGGTACCAGTTTTTATTGAATCTATCGAAAAAGGTTGTTTTATCTCGCCTTTAATAGAGATAATAGGTTCTAAACCTAATAAATCGGATGATAATGTAATATTGGCATATTCTCCATCAACACAATAGATTTTATTCCTATCAGTAGAATCACGACAAGTTCCAACCTCCTCATGACCAGTTGATATTCTCCCATAACTCTTTCTTTTTACTGATAGAAATGTCTCATTACCTTGTTCATTAGAATAGTAAATCTTTTCGCCTACCTCATAGCAGTAAAATGGAAGCCACATTTTTGCACCTTCACTAAGTCTGATAACATTTTCGACAATTATTACTTCACAATAATCATCATACAATGACCCGAAATTCTCTTTAATACAACCTGTTAATCCATCTTCTTTTTCCTCTGATAAACAATTAGATATTTTTTTATCAATCTCTTCCTTTTTACAAGAAATCAAAGCCAGCAAGAAAAATACAGAAAGTAGTAAGTGTTTCATAAGTGTGTGTTTAAGAAAAAATCATAAGCTTCAAAAATACTTCAATTAATCCATAACACAAAATAAGATATACAATTCGTTTTGAAAATTTGCCTTCAAAACCAAACACCTAAGCTTTGCCGCTTCAATTCCAAAAACAAACTCCTATCTTTGCGGCTTTAATTCCAAAACGAAGCAAAAGCAGCAGCAAAACATGAGCTATCAATTTATACAACTCACCCTTCAATCCCACATTCGAGACACCAAAGGCGAACACGTCCAAAAAAATGCCGAAGACTTTTTGGGCATAGATACAGGGATGGTCAAGAGCAGTAAGGTCTTTGCAGTGGATTATCCGATGGACGCACAGGCATTGCAGGATTTTGCAGAAAAGTGTCTGACCGATGAAATAATGAATGAAACCTACATTCAGCAATTGTGGAATGGAGAAGGTTTTCAGTCCTATATTGCAGTCGCCAAACTCCCAGGCGTGACCGATGATGAAGGTACTTCCGCCCAAAAAGCATTGGTGGATTTCCGCAATTTGGATTTGGATGTCAATACCCAACACATTTACAGTCAAGATATTTACTACTTCAAAAATGCCCTTTCTCTTGAAGAGCTGCAAACGATTGCAGGCGATTTTTTGGGAAATAAATTGATAAATAACTTCCAATACGGCAGTCTTGCAGCAGGGCAAGGTTTCCCGCAGCCCAAAGATTTGTACGTTCCCAAAGTACAAATTGCAGTCGACTCGACCACGAATACCATTGACTTGGATTTGTCAGATGATGAGTTAGTGAACTTGTCCAAGCGCATGGTTTTGGCTTTGAACTTAGAGGAAATGAAAGCCATTCAAAACCACTACAATGCACCCAAAACACAAGCGATTCGCAAAGAGTTGAACTTGCCGATGCAGCCAACAGATTGCGAATTGGAGGTTTTGGCACAAACGTGGAGCGAACATTGCAAACACAAGGAATTCAATGCGGTAATCGAATACACCAACCACGAAACAGGCGAAACGAAAACCATCACCTCTCTCTTCAAAACCTTCATCAAAGGCGCAACGGACAAGGTAGCCGAAAGCTTGGCAGCGAACAACAATCATTGGTTGGTCAAAGTTTTCACGGACAATGCAGGAGTGGTGAAAGTCAATGAGGATGTCCATTTTGTCTTCAAAGTCGAAACCCACAATTCACCTTCTGCGCTTGACCCTTATGGTGGAGCAATTACAGGAATTTTGGGCAACAACCGTGACCCATTGGGTACAGGTGTTGGAGGCGCAAAATTGCTGTTTAATACGAATGTTTTATGCTTTGGTTCGCCCAATTTTGACGGCAAATTATTGACGGGTCAATTGCATCCCAAACGCATTTTTGCAGGTGTGCGAAACGGAATTGAAGATGGCGGCAATAAATCGGGCGTGCCTACTGTCAATGGTTCGATTGTTTTTGATGACCGTTATCGAGGCAAACCTTTGGTCTATTGCGGAACAGGCGCATTGATGCCACCTCAATACAAGGGCAAAAACAGTTGGGAAAAACCGATTGACGCAGGCGATAGAATTTTGGTCATTGGAGGTCGAGTCGGCAAAGATGGGATTCACGGAGCGACTTTTTCTTCCGTAGAAATTGACGAACATTCCCCCATGTCAGCCGTCCAAATTGGCAGTCCGATTACCCAAAAACTGGCTTCTGACTTTTTGGAGCGAGCCTGTCGAGTCGGTTTGGTGAAATGCTCAACGGACAATGGCGCAGGTGGCTTGTCGTCTTCAGTTGGTGAAATGGCAGAC
>JBGCDY010000202.1:0-12407 GCA_045105835.1 Chitinophagales bacterium | reverse complement strand
GATTTGACAGCAGGTACTTACACCGTAACGATTACGGATGCCAACGACTGTACTACTACTGCCGAAGCAACGATAACCGAACCTACAGAGATAATATTGGAGGGAACAGCAACACATTTAGAATGTGGTTTAGATAGTGATGGAACAGCAAGTATTATAGCAATAGGAGGTTCTGGAGCACTGACTTATTTGTGGTCTAATGGGATAAATACTTTAAACAATGAGCAGTTGTCATTGGGCACTTATACCGTTACCGTTACAGATGGTAATAACTGTAGTGCTACAGGAGAAGTGGCGATTACAGCCCTTTCAGATTGTGCTGCTCTGGGTGACTTTGTTTGGTTGGATACAGATGGAGATGGTGTATATGATGAAGGAGAAGAAGGGATAGAAGGTGTGCCACTGAAATTGTTTGATGCATCAGGAAATCAAGTTGGATTTACAGATACAGATGAAAATGGTTTCTATCGTTTTGACAAACTATCTGCGGGTTCTTATACTGTGAGTGTACCAACTTTTGGGCTAAATGCAGAGCAGTTATCTACCCCCAATCATCAAAAGGCTACCTTAACTTCAGGTCAAGAAGATTTAACCCTGGACTTTGGATATACTCCTGAATTTGTCTGTACACTTACTGCGAGTGCAACAGGTGAAGACTTGGCATGTTTTGGTGACAGCGGTGGAGACATAGATTTGACCATTGTTGGTGGCACTGCTACTTATACCTATACATGGTCGAATGGTGCAACAACCGAAGACCTGTCCAACTTGACAGCAGGTACTTACATTGTAACGGTTGTGGATGCCAACGACTGTACCGCTACGACCGAAGCAACAATTAACCAACCTACCACTGCCCTTACGGCGAGTGCAGTATTTGAAGAATCAGCTTGTGCAGGTGGAAGTGACGGGTTTATTAACTTAACGGTGAATGGCGGTACATCGGATTATGGCTATGTATGGTCAAATGGAGCAACAGCAGAAGATGTATCCAGCGTCACAGCAGGCACTTACACTGTGACAGTGATAGATGCCAATAACTGTACGACTACAACCGAAATAACGATTGACCAAGATGCTACGGGAATTGCTGCCAATGCAACAAGAGAAAATGTGTCTTGCTTTGGAGGGGCAGATGGCACAATTGATTTGACTGTAAATGGCGGAACTTCTGATTACAGCTATGCATGGTCAAATGGCGCAAACACAGAAGATTTGAACAACCTCCAATCAGGCACTTACACCGTGACGATTACTGATGCCAATGACTGTACGACAACAGCAGAAGCAACCATCAGCCAACCTTCCACAGCATTGACTGCAAACGCAACAGGAGAAACTTTGGGCTGTTTTGGCGATTCTGATGGCAACATAGACTTGAACGTAAACGGTGGCACAGCGACCTACTCTTACGTCTGGTCAAACGGTGGCACAAGCGAAGACTTGTCTGATTTGACAGCAGGTACTTACACCGTAACGATTACGGATGCCAACGACTGTACTACTACTGCCGAAGCAACGATTAGCCAACCTGCCGAAGCCTTAACTGCAAGTGCAACGGGCGAAGATTTGGCGTGTTTTGGCGATGCGGATGGCGAGATAGATTTGACTGTAAATGGTGGTACAGATGGATATAGCTATATTTGGTCAAATGGAGCAATAAGTGAAGACTTGTCTAATTTGGCAGGAGGTACTTATAAGGTAACTGTGACGGATGCGAATGACTGTACTACTACTGCCGAAGCAACGATCAGCCAACCTACCGAAGCCTTAACTGCAAGTGCAACGGGCGAAGACTTGGCATGTTTTGGAGATGCAGATGGGAGCATTGATTTGACAGTAAATGGTGGCACAGCTGAATATAGCTACACTTGGTCTAACGGCATTACAAGTGAAGATCTTTCCAATCTCACCGCAGGTATTTACACGGTAACTGTGACCGATGCGAATGATTGTACAGCTATTGCAGAAGCTACAATCGGCCAACCAATTGAAGCCCTGACTGCCAATGCCGTATTTGAAGAGTTGGATTGTGTAGGTGGAAATGATGGATTCATTAATTTAACTGTCAATGGTGGAACAGTAGCTTACGATTACGAATGGTCAAATGGCGCAACAAACGAAGATTTGTCCAATCTTGTAGCAGGTACTTATACGGTAACTGTGACCGATGCTAATGATTGCACGACTACCTCTGAAATAACGATTGACCAATCAGCCAATGCCTTGGTTGCAAATCTGGTAACGGAAGGTTTGGCATGTTTTGGAGGTGTGGATGGCAACATAGACTTGACCGTAAACGGCGGCACTACAAGCTACACTTACGCATGGTCAAATGAAGCAACAACCAAAGACCTGTCCAACTTAACAGCAGGCACTTACACCGTGACGATTACCGATGCCAATGATTGTACTACAACAGCATCAGCGACTATCAGCCAACCAAGTGAAGCCTTGACTGCAAGCGCAACAGGAGAAACTTTGGGCTGTTTCGGTGATTCCAACGGCAGCATAGACTTGACCGTAAACGGCGGCACTACAAGCTACACTTACGCATGGTCAAATGGAGCAACAACCGAAGACCTGTCCAACTTAACAGCAGGCACTTACACAGTGACGATTACTGATGCCAATGACTGTACTACAACAGCATCAGCGACGATTACAGCTACTTCAAATTGTGGTACATTGGGTAATATGGTTTGGTTAGATGCAGATAGGAATGGATTCCAAGACAATGGAGAAACTGGAATAGAAGGAGTGGAAGTGACACTATACAATGCAGATAATGGCGAGGTAATAGATAGTCAATTGACTGATGAAAATGGGAACTACTCATTTGGAAATTTATCTGAGGGTAATTATTACATCATCTTTGAAGAAATGTCAGACTACTCTATCAGTCCAATAAATGCAGGAAGTAATGATGAGAAAGACAGTGATGTGAATGAAAACGGTCAATCTCCAACAATAAGTTTGGGTATTGGAGAAGAAAACTTAAGTATTGATGCTGGTTTTTACCTCAATTGTAATATAGATTTCTCAAGCCCTGTTGTGAGCGATTGCATCTTCAATTTTGATGCGGAAATCAGTCAGGCAACAGTGACAGTGACAGTGACTTGGACAGGAGCTAGTATTGGAGATCTATTGACAGTGACAGCTGCAAGTGATGTACGCAATCTACCAATTGGAGAAGTGAATGGTAGTGCAGAGTTTGAAATGTTAGTAGCAGCAAGTGGTTCTTTTGAAGAGTTGAAGGCTAAAATTGGAGATTTTTGTTCAGTAAGTGATTTGTTTGAAGCACCTGAGCCTTGTATTGTCTTGAATAGTTTGGGAGATTATGTATGGTTAGATATGGATGGAGATGGAATACAAGACAATAATGAGAATGGAATTGGAGGAGTTCAAGTAACCTTGTACAATGCGGATTCTAATGGCACAATTCAATCAACTACTACAGATAATAATGGTTTTTATCTATTCAATGAATTACCTAATGGCAACTATTTTATCGTGTTTGGCGAGGTAGAAGACTACAGTACAACTATTTTGGATGCAGGCAGTAATGATGACCTAGATAGTGATGCAGGTGTGAATGGTCAAACACCAAGTGTAAGTTTGGTAGGAGGTGAGAACAACACAAGCTTGGATGCAGGGTACTATGAGCCTGTGACGATTGGAGATTTAGTGTGGTTGGACTTAAACGGTGATGGTGTTCAGAATCAAGATGAAAATGGTATCGGAGGAGTAACGGTTTTCGTATTAAATGATGACGGAAATGTGGTAGGAACAACTACGACGAGTAGTAATGGATTCTACACTTTCGATAACTTAGCTCCTGGTTCTTATACCGTAAGTGTAGCTGCTATTGGACCTAATGGAGAGACACCTTCTACTCCTACTTATTTAATTGGTACGTTTACATCGGGCGAAACCAATACCGATTTTGACTTTGGTTACCAGCCTGTATTGAACAGTATTGGAGATTTTGTATGGTTGGATAAGAATGGTAATGGCTTGCAAGATGCAGATGAAAGTGGTATTGGAGGAATAGGAGTCACCTTGTTTGATGCGGATACGGATGCACAATTAGAGATTACTAGTACGAACGGAAATGGTTTCTACTTGTTTGATGAATTGGTAGATGGTAGCTATTATGTTGTATTTGACGATACGGATGGCTTTGGTAGAAGTGATGCTAATCAAGGGGTCAATGAAGGGAGAGATAGTGATGCAGATGAAAACGGTCAGTCGCATACAGTTGATTTAGCTGGTGGTGAGGATAATAGCGATGTGGATGCTGGATATTTTGAAGAAGCTTTAATAGGAACTATCGTTTGGTTGGATATGGATGGCGATGGTATCCAAGATGATGGTGAAGTAGGATTAGAGGGAGTGAGTTTGACCTTGTTTGATGAGGATGGAAATGTTATTGGTACAACTGTTTCGGATGAGAATGGCCTCTATGAGTTTACTGAATTGCCCCCTGGAAATTATACAGTACTTGTATCTATTTTGGGACCTAATGGTGAAAACATTACTACTCCAAGTACGCAGAATACATCACTTTTATCTGGTGAGCGTGATGACAGTTTGAACTTTGGTTACCAAGCTACACCTGAACCTATGGGAGCATTGGGAGACTTTGTTTGGATTGATCAAAATGGAAACGGTGTACAAGATATAGGAGATACGGGCATTCAGGGTGTGGAAGTGGAGTTGTTTGATGCAGATACGGATGAATCACTTGGTACCATAACTACAGGAACGTTGGGTGACTATTTGTTCACAGGATTAGCGGAAGGCAACTACTATGTAGTGTTCCACTCGCCTGAAGGATATGTGACCTCTCTACAGTTTGCTTCATCGGATTTTAGGGCAGATAGTAATGCAGATGAAAATGGTCAGTCTGATGTAATTTTCTTATCTGATGGCATACAAAACTTAACGATTGATGCAGGTATTTACATTCCTGCCGAAATTATCGGTACGGTTTGGTTAGATGAAAATGGTAATGGTGTTCAGGATAATGGTGAAGGGGGACTTCAAGGGGTGACAGTCGTATTGACCAATGCTGATGGCAATGTTTTAGGTACTTTTACGACTGATTTGAATGGCGGATATGTATTTGATGATTTAGCTCCTGGTACTTATACTGTTATTGTCCCTCCTGCTTTACCAACAGGGGAAGAGCCTACGACTTTTATCCAAATGGAAGCTACTTTGGCTTCTGGTGACTCTAACTCGGATTTGGATTTTGGTTATTGGATTCCTCCTGTGAACAACTTGGGCGACTTTGTATGGTTGGATGAGAACGCCAATGGTATTCAAGATGAGGGTGAGCCTGGCTTGGAGGATATCGTTGTGAGCATTTTTGATGCAAATACAGGAGAACTTGTAAACAGTACTTTGACGGATGAGGAAGGTTTCTACTGGTTTGATAATTTGGCGAATGGTGACTACTACATCGTGCTTGACAAGGTATCTGGTACTTTGGAAGCAAGTGGGCAAAATGTGGGTGGAGATGAGAGTGTTGATAGCGACATAAATGCGGACTTGATTTCAGATACAGTGACACTTGAGGAAGGAATTGACTATATTGATTTGGATGCAGGTCTGTATGAGGCGGCTCAAATTGGTGCTTTTGTATGGTTAGATGAAAATTCGGATGGTGTCCGTGATTTGAATGAGTTGGGATTGGAGGGAATACCCGTCACTTTATTAGATGAAAATGGAGACATTATCGCAACAACAACAACAGGTTCAAATGGTTTTTATCTCTTTAGTGAACTGATTCCTGGACAATATTCTGTGATGGTACCTGAGTTGGGGCCCAATGGAGAAACCCTTACGACTCCAATGGAAATGAGTACGTTTGTATCGTCTGGAGACTATATAAATACACTCGATTTTGGTTATGAATCTTTAGAAGAAGATTTGGGAGCGATTGGCGGAACTGTTTGGAATGACTTAGATGGAGATGGTTTTCAAGACTTCAATGAGTCAGGTATTGAAGGAATTACGGTTACTTTAATATTGCCTGATGGAACGATATTGACAGCACAAACAGATGCAACGGGAGGCTACTTGTTCCCTGACCTAACTGAAGGTGATTATGAGGTGGCAGTGGGCGATGGTCTTGAAGGAACAATAATCACCACAGCAGGTATTTTCACTCCTTCTTTGGGTGCAGCAGATCAGTTTTTGATTGCTAACTTTGGTTTTATGCCTGTAGAAGAAGGTGAATTGTTGGGATCCATTGAAGGTGTAGTATGGTTTGACATAGACGATGATGGAGATTTGGATTCTTTTGAGATTGGTATTGGAGGAGTAACTGTGACAATATACAATGCAGAAGGTGAACCAATTAGAACAGTGGAAACGGATACGGGAGGGTACTACTTATTTGAAGACTTACCTGAAGAAGAATATACTATCATCGTTGATGAAACAGATGTGCCTGAAGGGTTAGTGATAACAGACGGAAGCGAGCAGGTGATTGATTTGGGTGGAGGAGAATACTATTCAGATGCTGACTTTGGATTTGTCGTTGGAGGATTTGGAGGAATATTTGAATACTGTACTGGTGAAGCAGTTACTGTTGATTTGTGTGCAAACTTGGTGGAAGGGGAATTCTTAGTTACGCCAGGTTTTGATGTGCTATCTGTTGAAGGTGCTTGTATTGAGTATATTCCTCAGGTAGTGGATGGCAATGAGATTATTTCCTTGACAATATGCCAAGAAGATGATCCTGAAGATTGCCGACAAGAGGTGTTTATCTTAGCGGTAGGTTGTGTGCCACCAAACTCGGTAATGGATATGGCTTCGATTACACCTACTAATACCACTTTCAATGGTGTGACTACACCTACAACTACTGGCTATGATGGAATTACGGTGAATCTTTGGTCTAATGACTATGATATGTGTTTCCTCGAAGGATGGACTATGGAGATTGTAGAGCAGCCTGAAAATGGAATCATTCACTTGGGTACAGATGGTGAGATAGAATATATTCCGAATGCTGGATTTGAAGGAATGGATGAATTGACTTACCAAATCTGCAATGAATGTGGTTCTTGTAATTCAACCTTGTTCTCAATTGATGTGACACTTCCAGAAGTGGAATGTGAAACAGAAAACTTCAATATCTGTGTAGCACCTATTACTCCAATTGAAGTTTGCCCTCAATTCTGTTTGGACGATGAGTACGAGATTATTTCTGCACATACGACTTACAACTGTAGCATCCAACTCGAAGAACATTGTGTGACTTATACAGCATTGCCTTTGTTTGCGGGAGATGATACAGTCGAAATCATTGCTTGCACTTTGGATGGTATGCAGTGTGATACGAGTTATATAAATATAACAGTATCTCAAAACTGTGCAGAGTTGAATAATTCTCCAATTGCTGTGGACGATAGTGAAATAGTACCATCAGGTTCGTCCTCTATCAATATTTCTGTCTTGAACAATGACAGTGATCCTGATGGTGACCAACTGACCATTACTTCTTTTTCTCAGCCGATATCAGGAACCTTGATATTAAATGGTGATATATTTGAATATACTCCTTTCGATGGTTTTGAAGGTGAGGATAGCTTCATCTATCAGGTCTGTGATTATCAAGGCGTGTGTGCTGAGGCTACTGTAACGATTCAAGTGAAAGGAGCATGTAATGATACCTTACATTTCTGTTCCGAACCATTAGAGCCTTTGTTGATTTGCCCAGAATTCTGTGACTTGCCTGAGGATGATGATGTGACGATAAGCAGTGCTCATACAACCTACAATTGTAGCTTACAGCTGCTTGATGATGGTTGTTTGCAATATACTGCATTGCCACTCTTTGCAGGTGAAGAAACGATAACAATCATAGGCTGCAACAGTGAAGGGATTTGTGATACTGTATATGCAATTATTCAGGTAACAGGTTGTGAGGAAGGAGCAGGTGTTAGCTTTGATAAAAAATCTGATGAGAATAGTTTGGTTGAGGATGTTGAACTGACGATTAACAGTGTGTTACCAGTTCCTGCTACAGATTTTATCACTATCAACTTTAGTATGATCCCAGGAGATGTGGAGATTCGAATCTTCAGTATGACAGGTCAAGAAATGGATATGCAGTATTTGAATACCCAACAGACACAGAATATGGTTCGACTGAACGTAACTGATTACCCTGTGGGAGTTTATGTGATGAATATTCAATCTGGTGAAAAGACGATTAGTACGAAGTTTATTAAGCGTTGATAAGACATAATTTGTGAATTATTTATTGCTTGATAAATACAGCTAAATAAGTAAAATGGCTTTCCTATAGTTCGTATAGTGAAAGCCATTTTTTACTTTTAAGGAGTATTTTATAAAATTAAGGAATCATTTTCATTAGATTCATACATTAGCGATGCGTTATAAATCAAAGATAGTCATTTGATTATGTCCATCCAGTTCTGTTTTCTGTAGACTGTTACTCATAAACAACTGATTCATAGGTGTTTTATCCAATAAAGAAACACTCAAAATTTGTAAAATTTCGTAAAGACTTTGTTCTGATTTAAGGTGTTTCTTTAGAATCGCAACAATTAAATAGGTAGGATAACTATCCAAATTTGTGATTTTACCGCATTTTCGGAGTGCCCCCAAAATTTCTTTATTTTGAGATGTTGCTTAATCCATTTAAAAAAACAGCTCGATTTGCCACCGATTTTTGTAGAGCAAACAAATTATTAAAGCATCTAATTCGAAATTATTAGTCAAAAATTCATAAGTTTTATCTTTTTGATTATCATAGAATTTCACCCTCCTAAGTTTATTTAGGTATAATTTGGAGGATTTCTGCCCTGTTAATCGAATAATTTGGTCACACCTCAATCCAGTCATTTTATCTACTGAATTAGAATTCGCTTAAACCTCACGTTCCTTTTTGCTCAAATAACAAAAAAAGATTTTGCTTTTTCTATTCTATACAAACGTTTAAAGTCATAATAGCCTTTATCTATCACATAAAATGCTCCTGCTTCATAAAGCATCGTGTCTAAAATATTGACATCATGAGTCTTTCCATTTGTAATGGCAATAAAAATCGGAATATTTCCCCGCAAATCCAGTAAAGTGTGAAGTTTAACTCCTGCTTTTTTCTTGCGAAACTTTGCCCAAGAGAAAAGTCCAATACATAAATCAATAGTTGAGGAATCTAAAGCATAAATCGTGTTATCTAAATCAAGCGCAAAATCATTTTCATTTTCGTACATAGGGCGAACAACTCGAATAAGATACTGAGCAAAATCAGACCAAATATGCCAATCTCTGTTTTCATTTGCTCGACTAAATTACCCTGATATTTGTCTACACATTTGTTGAACTCATATTTTGATATTACATTGATTAGCTGGCTAAAAACAAATTTTCCTTCGTGCATGGTTACTTTTTAGGCACAAGTAATCATTTTAGCACTAATTCAAATCGAAAAATACTTCTAATCAATTCACAAAGAAATGGTTATAATCAAATTGATTTTCTTAACGCATCACTAGTGAGATTCATATCAATATCTTTTGGTTGTCTGACAAATTCCATGAAGAATCTAAAGATAGGCTATGCAAACAGAACTAAAAACCTCGTTTATTTTTTGTGCCAAATTTCGAGTCTTTACATTTGATACTTTCAAGAACAAGTCTTCTTTCTTCTAATAAAAAATGTTTCCCAAAATAACCCTCAATAATATCAGAAAAAAAAGTAAAACTTCCGCTTCAAAAATTTGGATTTCGTGCTTATATTTCCTGTATAATCCTTGCAGTTCTCTATGAAAACATAAATTTTATTTAAGCTTTGTTTTACGCTAATAATTAGTGCGTATTTTTTTGATGCGTTTGCCCTAATGAAAACACTTGATTTTTTAATTTAGAACAATCCTCTTGAAAATAATCTCTACTTCTATCAAAGATTAAATAAAGTCAGAATTTTCTTTTAAAAAAGTAAGTCTGCTCTGTACTTCTGTATCCAAATTACCCCAAATAGCTAAGATCTTTTTTGCCCAATTTACACAGGGGGAAATATTGGCAAAACGCATTTTTCCTCCTACCGTTGGAGGCATATACTTGCTTTGGGTCTTACTTAAAGATCGATATGAGAAGTTGGAAGAAGAAAACCCAAGCATTGGCATTATCCTCTGCAAAGAGAAAAACGATACTTTAGTCGAAATCACCTTACCAAAAGACAATAAGCAAATTTTTGCGAGTAAGTATATGACTGTTTTGCCGAGTAAGGAGGAGTTTAAGGCTTTGTTGGAGGAGCATTTGGAGGATTGAATTTTCAAAATCACTTCTTCAAACAACACCTTTTATATTTTTTCCCACTTCCACAAGGACATGGTGCATTTTTCGAAACTTGTTTGAGGAGTATAGGTACAGCAGGTTTTTGAATGACAGGCGGCAAAGCAGGTGTTTTTTTAGGTGTATGTTTTTCCTTGTAAGCTTCTGGATTGTATTTCATTTGATAGCCATACCAAGTCATAGCATCCTCGTACCTATCGTAAATCGATGGTTTTAATTCCCCCTTTTCTCCCTTGTATTTTGGATGGTTAATACCTTGTTCGATAGATTGGAAATCTCCTGTAATACCATTGAAAACTGCTCCTTTATCGTATAAAATTTTGATTTGTGGTAAAAGCTCTTTGGCTTGAATACCAATCAAATCTACTATTACAGTAGAAATAGTGTCCCCATCCAATGCTTTATCATCGTCCTCCATTTCGATAAAAGCATCCAATACAGAACCGAACCAGTCCAATACTTCTTGTTTTCGCTCTGGATGGTGCAACGCTATTTCCTTGGCAACATGAGAAGGAATAATTCTAAACACCCAATAACCAGGTTTCAACAAAACTTCTTTAAGGGTATCCAATCTATCTTTTCCAAGATGGTAATACATTTCCCATAAACCTTCAGTAGAATAATCAGAAAACCAGTGCTCACTAAAATCATCATTTTGTTTTAACACTTCAAGAAGCGTGGGCAAGGCTTCTTTGGCTTCCAATTCTGCCAATACCCACATAGCGTGCATATTAAAAGAAAGCCAATTATCTTCATCCTCATAATTTCTAAAATACTCATCCCTTTGGATGTTATCCATAATTATTGTTTCCATATCCTCGATAAGTGTAGCACGAGGAAGTTGGAGTATTTGTGCGACCTTCTCTTTGGGGATGGACAAATCATGTTCATAAAATGCACAAACTTCTGGGTGGTTGAAGTCGGGTAATTTGATAGAAATGCTCATGGTCTGTAATTTAAATTAAAAAAGCCCACAATACATGTTGATAATCAACAAACTGTGGACTTTGTGGAGAATAGCGGAGTCGAACCGCTGACCTTTTGACTGCCAGTCAAACGCTCTAGCCAACTGAGCTAATCCCCCAGCGTTTTATTGGTCGTGTAAATCTAAGAATTATTTTTTGAATTCTGTATGGGTAAACCCAATCAGCAAAAATAAAGTTCCTAAGTAACGGTAAAAAAATAACCTGAACGATTTTTTAGCTAACATACCCCAACCCCTTTCAAAAGGGGAATTAAGGTGTTCATTTATTTTTTTCTTATTACTAAAGCGAGAAGAAAGTGAACAGAATCGCCTTTTTTGAATTGTCTATATGGAGTTTGGGAATACGACAAACCCAAGCAATAACATCACTTTTCAAAAAACACCTCCATGAGCCAGTTCCTATCCCCTATCGTTTTGTTTGCCATTTTTCATTCCTTCACCCTTTTTGACTTCCACAAAGACAGCGACATTTCCAATTGGAGAGTAGTCGATGATGTGGTGATGGGCGGAAGATCTTCGGGAGGTTTTTACCTCAATGAAGAAGGAAATGGCGTTTTTGAAGGAAAAGTATCTTTAGAGAACAATGGTGGTTTTTCTTCTTTGCGTTGTTGGTTGGGAAAGACTGATATTGAAGGGCATCAGACGGTTTGTATTCGCCTAAAGGGAGATGGAAAAAGGTATCAATTCAGATTGAAGGCACTACCCAATGATTACTATTCCTACATTACCCATTTTACGACCAGTGGCGAATGGCAAACCGTCGAAATTCCTTTGGCGGATTTGTATCCTTCTTTTAGGGGTAGAAAACTGAACCAAGGTAATTTTTCAGCAAATTCGATTGAGGAAATGGGGTTTTTGATTGGGAACAAAACCGACGAAGCGTTTAGATTGGAAATAGATAAAATCGAATTGAAGTAAGGATTTGAGGCAAATCAAACCTAAAACCCCTTTTATCCCCCAAAGGGGAAGGTTTCTTGTTTAACGCTCCAAAAGCGCAAAACCCTAAGGATAAATACTCATACAAAAATAATCAGGCAACTCATTTGTCATAAGTTCTTGGCAAACAGCCCTTCTATATCTGATAC
>JBGCDY010000201.1:0-2571 GCA_045105835.1 Chitinophagales bacterium | reverse complement strand
GAGCAATGGAATGGTCGAAGGAATTAATAATCGCATCAAAATGATTAAACGAAGGGCTTTTGGATATCATGATTTTGAGAGTTTCAGAAATCGTGTTTTGGTCGAATTTCTTTAAGCTCCACTAAATTCGTCCATGAGCCATTTTTCATGCTTAGTTTTCAGGTCGGAAAAATCAAGGGCTATAGTTCTTGATTTTAATAAAGGAGAATCAGAATAATTTCTGGTTTTACAAAATAGCTCATTTTTTTTGTAGATTACCTATCAATACTTCAATATAAATTTAGACAAGTTTTGTCCTTTTTGCAAGGCCAATTTTTTGCGGAGGCGATAACGCGCCACCTCGACTCCACGTAGAGAAATTCCCATGAGACTGGCAATTTCTTTGGTATTCAGATTAAGCCGCAAAAAAGTACAAAGTTTTTGCTCATTGGGAGACAAATCAATGAACTCAGCCCTTAAACGGGTCGAAAAATTCCCATGAACCTGGTCGAAATGATGCTTAAATTGTTCCCAATCTTCCTGTAGTCTGAGTGTTGTATCTATTTCTTTTACTATTTTTTCCAAGGCTTGCTTCGTTTCCACATTTTTTCCCATTTGTTTAACCTCTTTTAGCCCTTCCTTTATGGTTTCTATGAATTCATTTTTGACAACCAAATTCATGGTCGAAGCAGCCAAGAGGTTTTTCACATGGCGCAACTCACTGTGAATTTTTTCTTCCTTTAATTTCGATAGTTCCTGTTCTTTTTGTTGTTCTACCTCTATTAGTTTTTGCTCTTTTTCAGCCAGTTGTTTTTGTTTGGTTTCCTCTATTTTAATCGTTTTCTCTTTGTACCGACGTTTTTGAAATCTGTAAGCGGCAAAGAATCCTATCAGCCCAATCAATAGGTATAAAAACTTGGCAAAAGAACTTCGGTAAAATGGAGGCTTGACAATCAATATCAAAGAAGGGCTTGTCACTATTTCCCCCAAAAAATTTCTGGTTTGGACAATGAATTCATATTCCCCTTCTTTAAGATTCGTGTACTCCTTGATGGTCATATTACTCCATTCTCCAAAACCTTCATCAAAACCTTTCAGCAAGTACCGAAATTGTTGATTGTTCATTTCATTGAACTGAAACGATTCTATATCAAACTGCAAAACCTTTGCAGTTTGAGAAACAATCAATTCCTCTTTGTTATTGGGTCTTGATTCAAATGGTTCGATATTGTATAAAAGACTGTCTTCTGCCACACTAAAAACCTTACTGATCATAAGCGGTTTTTCGATAGCTGCACGGCTTTCTAATTCAGGTTTGTAATGGATAAAACCTTCGTTGGCATTAAATACAACACCATTATTGGTATTCACTGAAATGTTCAACAAATCATTGTTGAAGTAATAACGCAGTTGGAATAAGGAAGAAGACACAAAAACATAGTTATTCGGACTGACTTGCTTAAAGAAACCAACCAAGTTTTCAGCAATAACATGGATGTTTTTTTGATTGTCTTGTACGAATAAATAAACAGGTTGGTCTCCAATAGCTTCTGCAAAAACCTCTGCCTTTTCAATCTTATTACTTGCTTGATTAAGCATATAAAGACCTTCCTTGGTCGCCAAATAGAGTTCATTATCAGCTCTGCTCAGTATGATTTGTTCGTGTATTGGCAAGTCATATTCATCAGATACTTTGTTCACCTTATTTATGGTCAATTCTTCTGATAAATTCAGCTGATACAAACCTTTATAAAATTGCCCTACCCAAATTCTTCCCTGATGGTCTTCTTCAAAAAAACGACTTGATTCATTGAAGCCATCTATTTCTTGAACTGCTTCCAACTCCATGTTTTCATTTACCCTAAAAAGATACAAACCAGAATAAGTACCTCCAATAGCAAATTTAGGATTTGACCGCAATTGTTTTACCTGCCACAAACCATCTGTGTGGGCAAGACGTTTGGCCTTACCATTTTCTAAAAGAAATAAACCCGTATGATGCCCCGCATACAATTTCCCCGTAATCTTTTGCATTCCATAAGCGGGTCCCTCTGTTCCTGACAAGAATATACTTTGTGTCGCATTCTTTGCCAAAAAATAGATTCCATTGGAGGTAGTATAATAAGTATCTCCCTCTACTTCAAAAGATTCATATCCGCTTCCTTCAATATTGATGTCTTGATTAATGAATCGCATGGGAGAACTGATGTCAATGATTGCGAGACCATTTTGCATACCCACCCACAAATTTCCTGAATAATCTTGAAAAGCACGTAGACAAGCATTGGATTGCAGCCCATCTATAGTAGTGATGTTTTCAATGGATTTTTTTTGTAAGTCATACAAAAGCAAGCCTGAAGTTTGTGTAGAAATAGCGAGGCGGGTATCTGAGAGTTGAAGGACATGGTTGATATATTTTCCTTCTAAAGCGCTTATAAGATTACCGTATTTTTTGTTCACTCCAAAAGGAGTGGAAAACTCAATTTGTCCTGAATTGTAAAATAACAAATAGCCTTCATCTTGCTGAACTATACCTGCAATGATTTGCCCTGTTTGGTTTTGGGAGTAGCTATGAACGAGTTTGTCGTTTTC
>JBGCDY010000200.1:0-9634 GCA_045105835.1 Chitinophagales bacterium | reverse complement strand
CCCAACCACCTGGCGTAGATGAACCGATCACTCCAACAGAAGCTATTTCAAAGCTATACTCCAATGTATTGGAATTGAAGGTAATGTTGTAAAGACCAGTCTCAACAGCAATGTTGGCACCACCCTGCACACCTAGTCCATTTGGAAAATCTACTCCACCCCATTCAAGGTCTGTCCATGCATCATTTGCTCGGAATTTAAGTTCCCCTTCTGTCAAAGCAATCGTTAGTTCATAGACTCCTTCTTCATCTTCACTCTCTATCATATCTGTATCAGGGTCGTTCCAACTATTAGGAGTTGCAGAGCCAATAATTGCCAAGGTTTCGATTTTGGGTACATCACGTACATACTCAAAACTGTATGCCAAAGTAGCATCATTGAAGGTGACTTTGTAGTAAGCTTCGTCCATCATAAACTCAATATTGGAAGTAAATTCTGCTGCAACGCCATCTTCTTCAGACGCACCATAGATTTTACCCATAGAATAAGGCATTTCTGAAAAACGGAATTTATCTCCAGGCTTCAATGCCACCTCATTCAATACCCAAGTATTGTTTTCTGTTTGTATGAACGCATATCTATCTCCTTCAAAGGAGTTGAATTCACCATGTAGGTATAAACCTTGAAGATTCCCTTCAAGGGTAACAGTAGGCGTAAGGGTGTATTCCAAAGTGAGGTCATTGAAGCGGAAATTTACTTCGCCTGTGTATCCACAATCTGTATCGGGACCACCACCAGTAGTGACTTCCACTACTCCATCACAATCGCTGTCACCCCAGTCATCCTTGCACCAATCTACACAGTTTTTGACCTTCCATGCTCCACCTTCTAAATTTATCGCTTTGAGCTCCCAAGTATTATCAGCTACCAATTCAAAAGCATCTGCTGCCCATCCATTGTAGCCACCTGCCAAATACAATTCGCTTAAAACGGCAGTATAAAGAGAAGAGGTGATTTCAAAAGAAATATCTTGGTTTGCAGATTGTCCTTTGGAGTCTGCGACACTGACATTCATTTGATACATACCTACGCCCAAATCTACTGCCCCAAAGCTTTCACCAGATATGATTAATGAATCGGCTGTACCCGACAAAGATTCAGTAGCCGAAGCAACTTCTGCACCCGCAGCGTCTGTTAGTGTAACCGTAGCCGTGGACAATGGAGAAATCGTACCATCCACAAAATGTACTACGATGTCAAAACCACCCAAAACCACTTTGGAGGCATCTCCAGGACTTACACTCAAAATGCCTGGAGGAAAATCGGTCAATGCTGCTCTGTCAATTTCTTCTTTTTGACAACTGAAAAAGACCAACACTCCAATAAAAAGAGAGAGTATTAATTTTATATTTTTCATTGTATAATTTGATTGTTTTTTGTTTAAAATTAGTGACTGGTGACTAGTAATTGGTGATTAGTTTAAAATGTATTGATTTTGGATTCATACTATCAGCTAATTAATTCTTATGATAAGTAGATGGATAAAATTAGGTTGAATCAATAAATTCATTAATAGCTTGATGGAGAGTAAATTTGAATCCCTCCTCTCACTTCTCTGTCTTCCTACTTATAATTGGCTGCAATAATGTATAAAATATGTCACCAGTTACTAATCACTAATCACCAGTTACTAATAACTAATAACCCGCATTTTGACTCAATTTGGTGTTCGCCAACAATTCTGCAAAAGGAATCGGCAATAAATTGCGGAAACTTTCGGTAGCAACACCTTCTGCAACACCACCTTTCCACGGCCATACGCCATTTTCGGTGAACAAGTCGTAGCGAATCAAATCCGTTCTACGGTGTGCTTCCCAGTACAATTCTTTCGCTCTTTCGTCCAAGATGAATTCCAAGGTCATGTCAGCCGCTGCAATATTTCCGCCATCGCCATTGTAGGCACGCGCTCTCAATTGGTTGATATAGCTAACCGCCGTTGCAGCATCTCCACCAGCACCACCTCTCAATACTGCTTCTGCATACATCAAGTAGGCATCTGCCAAGCGGAACATAGGATAATCAATGTCGATGTGGGTCAAATCAGAACCCAATTCACCCGTAGAAGTCACATTCACATATTTAGGCACTGCATAACCATCACTAAAGCTACCGATATTCTCGATTTCTTTGTTTTGACCATCGGTATAAAAAATCGCTCTCTCGTCAATATCGCCAGTTTCGTCAGGAAACAAGTTCACCAATGCACTTGTGGTTCTAAGACCACCCCAGCCACCATTCACCCCAAATTGTTCAGGATTGTCGTTCATGCTTCCACCGATTGGAGCATGAGTCAAGTAGGTCATACCACCCCATGTTTGGGTGCTTATACCATCAAAAGGAATGGCAAAAATGATTTCGCTTGAAGTGTGGTTGTCTGCCATAAACAAGTGCTGATAGTCGTCTTGAAGGCTGTAAACACCACTGTCAATGATTTTTTTACAAGCCGTCACACAATCCGTATTGCGGTCAGTGCCTGTATAAACACTTGCGTTCAAAAACAACTTCGCCTGCAATGCCCATACTGCGGCACGGTCTGCTCTGCCATATTCTTGTGCGCCAGGAGCTACCATGTCCGCTTCAATGGCACTCAATTCGCTTTCGATAAAGTTGAAAACTGTGGTACGGTCTGCTTGTGAAGGCGCATCAGAGCCAATACTTGACTCTTCGGTATAAAAAGGAATACTTCCGAACAAGTCGATTCCATGCCACATACTCAAAGCGCGCAAGAATCGAGCTTCTGCACGGTATTCTTTTACATCTGCTTGAACCGAAGCACTTACGTCTCTACTGTTCAATTTTGCATCTGTACTTTCTCTCAAAAATTCGTTTGCAATGGATACTTGGAAGAAAATTCTATAGTACATCGCTCTTACAAACTGGTTAGCAGAAGTCCAAGTGTGGTTGTGCAAATCAGGCAAACCTTCGTCTCCCCATCCAATGACTGCTTCATCGGTAGTGATTTCTTGGAACTGCCAGTATTGGCGGAGGTAGTTGGAAAACCCCTCATCTAAGCTCGAAATATCTGCTTCACCAGCAGGACCATCCTGACCTGTCACCGCCAATCCTGCATATACTTTGGCGATGAAAGCACGGTAGGCAGTTTCGTCTTCAAAAAAGACATCAGGCGTGGTACTGTCCGTTGGTACCAAATCCAAGTCTGTACAAGATGCGAGCATGATGAACATGGACATCAGTGAGTAAATAAATATTTTTTTCATTTTTATATTATGTTTATTTTTTTCTGATAAAAACCTATCTACAAAATAACACCTTAGAGGAGATTTTGTAAAGAGATGTTGTGTCATAGCCCTTACGAAAAGGCTATTGATAGGTATCCGATACCTAAATTATAACCCTAAGTTCAATCCAAAAATGAAGGTTCTTGCTCTTGGGTAAGGGCTGCTGTCGATACCTGGATCTTTTACACCACCTGAACTAACTTCTGGGTCTGTTCCTGTGTATTCAGTTAGGGTAAACAAGTTTTGACCTGTTGCATAGAGTCTTAAATTCATGCCATTGGGCATATTGGGAATCGTGTAGCCCAAAGTCAAGTTTTCCATACGTAAGAAAGAAGCATCTTGTATATAGTAGTCAGAGAAATATTGAGGTCTGGTGAAGTTGGTCACCAATACAGACTCATGTACATTGTTCACGATGTCATTGCTGATTTCACTGATTCTATCGAAGTAACCTCTATTGGAAGCATTGTTGTTGTACACAAAGTTTCCAACGTTTGCACGAAGGGTAAAGCCCAAATCAACACCTTTGAAGTTGAAGCTCGAAGTTAGACCAAAAATCCAATCAGGAGCAGGGTTTTCATACACACGTTTGTCCAAATCATTTACCATTCCATCATCGTTCAAGTCTTCGTAGATGTCTGCATCATTGGCAGCTCCATCTTCATTGTAGTCAATACCGTCTCTAAGTGGATTTCCATTTGCGTCCAATTTGTGTTGGAATACATAGAAGGAACGAGCAGGAGAACCTACTTGGTGGATTTGGATGTTGTTACCGACACCACCAGAAATACCTCCTGTCAAAATGCCTTGACCATCTACACGGTCAATCGCCAATACTTCATTGGTGTTTTTTGCAGCGTTCACGCCCAAATTCCAAGAAAAATTAGCCGTATTGATGATGTGGGCATCCAAAGCTACTTCAATCCCTTTGTTTTCGACTTCTCCAATATTGGTCAATACTCGGTCAGTCAAGTTCGTACCTGCGGGTACGTTGATAGTAAAGAGTAGGTCATCCGTTGTTTTGTTGTAGTATTCAATCGAACCACTGATTCGACCATTCGCAATACCAAAATCCAAACCAACATTCAAAGTAGTCGTTTCCTCCCACTTCAAACCTGGGTCGTACCCATCAGGACGAGCAGTAGAAACAAACTCATCACCAAACTGGTAGCTTGCATCGGATTGACTCAAACGGTATTTGGCTAAGTAGGCAAAGTTTGGAATCTCTTGGTTACCAATCGTTCCATATCCGACTCTCAATTTTAAATCAGAGAAAGTATTTGCCAAACCTGCTGCAAAATCTTCTTGCATGATTCTCCAACCAAAAGCATAAGAAGGGAAATTTCCCCATCTGTTTTCTGGTCCAAAACGGGTAGAACCATCTCTACGGAAGTTCACCGTGAACAAGTAACGATCCATAATCGTGTAGTTCACTCGTCCGAAGAAGGAAATCAATTTGTTCTCCAATTTGGTATTTCCTACATTGTCAAACTCCGTTGCAGCTCTTGCATTGTCGATGCCAAATACATCTGTAGTCAAATCTATTCCTCTAAAAAAGGCATATTCTTCGCCCCATTCTTGGTAGGAGTATCCACCTGTCAAATCAATGCTGTGGTCATCACTCAATTTGGTTTTGTAGTTCAAGTAAGATTCCAATAATCCACTGGTTCGAGTCGCATTTTCAGAGCGAAATTCTCCATCTGTATCAGATACACTTGTATTTACATAAGTCGTAGGTTGGAATTTTTTTCTTTCAACATTCGCAATATCATAAGCCAAGTTTACTTTGGCACTCAAACCGTTGATTAGTTCGTCAAATTTATAATTCAAGCCCAAGCTACCAATGTTTCTGAATGTTTTACCAGAAGTTTTCACTTGCTCGATACCCGATACAGGGTTTCTTGGAGCATTGATATTTCCGTATTCAAAGTAACCTGCAAATTCTGTATTGCTTGCATCCAAAATAGGTTGGGTTGGGTCAAAACTCAAAGCACTTCCCACTACTCCAATGTCGTACAAATCTTGGGTAAAAGCTCCTTTCAAGCTGGTATTCACTTCCAATTTGTTGTTGAACAAAGATTGGTTGATATTTGCAGAATAACTGGTTCTTTGTGTTTCAGAACCTCTCACAATCCCTTCAATCTCTTGGTAACTACCCGATAGACGGTAGCCCAAATTTTCGGCTCCACCTGTAAAACTCAAAGAGTGGTTTTGTCCTTTGCCATCTTGAAGTGTTTGGTTGTACCAATCGGTATTGCTGCTTCCAAGAGCTTCCAAAGCTTGTGGTTTTGCGAATGTCACAACGTTTCGCAACTCTTCGGCTGTTAACATACCTGTGTTTTCGTTCGACATTTTAGAAGTACTCATGTATGCATGATAGTCCACTTTGCCTCTTTGTCCTGCTTTTCCTTTTTTGGTGGTAATCAAAATTACCCCATTCGCTCCCCTCGAACCATAAATTGCAGCCGCAGAAGCATCTTTCAATACGGTGAAAGTCTCGATGTCGTCTGGATTCAAAAAGTTCAAGGGGTTTCTACCTTTTGCGAATCCACCTGGATCGTGGGCTTTGTTGTCAATTGGAATTCCGTCAATCACAATCAAAGGTTCATTGCCTGCGGTGATAGAAGTTCCTCCTCTAATTCGAATGGCTGTTTGACCACCAGGCTCACCATTGCTGCCAATGATTTGAACCCCTGCAATCTTACCTGTCAGTAATTGTTCGGGTGAAACGATGGCTCCTGTATTGAAGTCTTCACTCGAAACGGTGCTGACCACACCTGTTACGTCTTCTTTTTTGACTCCACCATAACCAACTACCACTACTTCTTGCAAGTCTTGACCTGGAAGCAAGGCTATATCAATAGCATTTTTTCCTTCAATGTCAATAATCTGTGCTTGGTAGCCAATGAAAGAAAACTGCAATTGAGTGATAGCATCAGTTACTTCAATGGTATAATTTCCATCAAAGTCCGTGATGGTTCCCGTTCCACTATTGGGGATGATGATGTTGGCACCAATGAGCGGCTCACTCGTGTCGCCATCGGTGACAGTACCTGTGATGGTACGTTGTGCATAGGAAAACTGGCAGAGAACCAGCAGCCCAAGCATCCAAAGTAAATTTGTAGAAATTTTAAGCTTCATAATTTAAATTGTATTGGTGTAAAATTTTATGAAAAATAATTGTTTTAGTAACGGTAAAAAAATAACTTGAACATTGTTTTAGCTAACATACCCCAACCCCTTTCAAAAGGGGAATTAAGGTGTCCATGTTATTTTTTTCTTTTTACTTATTGATTTTAGGGCTTTGTAGTCAAACTCATTTTTTTGACTAAACCCGTGAAATTGAGACTATGCTAGTCTTTATATCCACATTGGGGGGACTACAACAAACAAAAACGAAGTATCCTTTTTTAGAAGAATCAAAAAGTAGCGCAAGGGTTGTATTGAAGTTAATCAAAGTCTTTGGAAAAACATTTCATAAATATATCAAAAGCCTGCTTTTGCAAATTTAACAAGCATTGAAGCCAATTAGAACCAAATTGAAAGTAGAGTAAGAAAAAAGTGGACATTGTTGGCTTAAAAAAGTCTTATTTTGCTCATTTTGAAAACTTTAAATAATATAGCTTAAGGAATAAAAGTAGATTCGTCAAAATAAAAAATGAATCGTTTTACTGCAATAGTCCTCTAAAAAGCGTTATTTTGGCTTATGCTTTGAAGCTTTACTTTGGTATAGTCAATCTATACAAATCAGGAGTAAAGGAAAAAAGCATTTTATTTTTTCGCCATTACAGAGCAAATTATGCTAAAAAAAATCATACTACTATGGGGATTTTTATTCTTCAATAACCCATTTCTTTGTAGTCAAACGAACATTGACTCACTTTTGAATCAACTCGATCAAACGATAGCAGAAGAAGATCACTATATAGCCCTTAAGGAATCAAAGATTGCGGGTCTAAAAAATCAGCTTCAAAAGCCGAACACTTCCTCGATTGAAATCTACAAGTTGAACGGGGAGCTGTATGAAGAATACAAACAATATAAGTTTGATTCAGCGCTGCATTATATCTATGCCAATTTGGATTTGTCGAGCACCTTCAATAACTCAACAGAACTGATTGAAGCCAAATTGAATCTGTCTGCCATTCTTACCACGACAGGAATGCCGTATGAATCTATCGAAAACATGCACACGATTCCCAAAAAACAGCTAAATCCTGATTGGTTGTATGACTATTACTACACCTACAAGCAGGCTTATCAAAAGCTGTATGAATATGCTCAGAATATAAAATATGCCCCTGACTATTATACCAAAACCAAACTCTACCAAGACTCTTTGCTGCAATCTGTGCCTACAGATTCAGATGCCTACTTATTGGAGGCAGGTTTTTTGGCATTTGAAGAAGGGAAATTGGAGGAGGCAGAAGGGATGTATTTGGATTTGTGTGAGAACAGATTGCCTTTTGGCAAGCCTCTTTATGCGAGGGCTGCGGGGACATTGGCAGGTATTTATGAGCGAAAAGGCAAGCCACTTCTTCAAAAAAAATATGCTATTTTGTCTGCTATTTCGGACATACAAGCGGTGGTGAAAGAAAATGCTTCTTTGACCACTTTGGCGATTCTGCTCTACAAGGAAGGCGAAATCAATCGGGCGAACAAATACATCGAATATGCGCTGGAGGATGCTAATTTTTACAATGCTCGGCTTCGCAAAATCGAAATATCACAGGTTTATCCCATCATCACCAATGCTTATGAACTGCAAGTTGAGAAACAAAAAAACGAACTTAGATTTGCACTCATTGGCATTACGGCGATTTCTTTTTTGCTCTTTTTTGCATTGGCGTATATCTACCTGCAAATGCGGAAACTTTCTCTTGCCCGACGGAATCTCCACAAGGTGAATCAAGAATTGGAGGGGGCGAATGGACAGTTGAACAACCTTAACCAAACGCTTCAATCTACCAATCACCAATTGAATGCATCCAATGAACAACTCAATGAATCCAATGAACGATCGAATGCTTTGAACCAAGAATTGCAGCAATCGAATAGTCGACTGAATGAATTGAACAAGGAATTGCAGGAGGCGAATTACATCAAAGAAGAATACATTGGTCATTTTTTGAACCAATGCTCTGCCTACATCGACAAATTGGAGACTTACCGAAGGATTGTCCGCAATAAGGTGCAAACGAAACGGTACCAAGATTTGGTGAAAATGACGGAGCCTACGGCCTTGCTCAAATCAGAATTGAAGGAATTTTACAACAATTTTGACAATGCCTTTTTGCGCCTATACCCTGATTTTGTGGACAAGTTCAATGGGCTTTTGGAGGAGGACAAACAATTGCGTCTAAAAAAAGGGGAATTGCTGAATACGGAATTGCGAATTTTTGCGCTGATTCGATTGGGGATTGTGGACAGCAATAAGATTGCGAATTTTTTGCGTTATTCGGTGAATACGATTTACAATTATCGCTCGAAAATTAAGAATAAATCAGCAGTGGAGCGAGAACGGTTTGAAGAGTATGTGATGGAGATTGGGGTTTTGTGAGAATAAAAACAAACATTATTTGAATGCTCTTCAATATTTTAGCCCATACCACTGTACCCTTTTGTGGTTCAAAAATCATTTTGCATAGCTGTATGATCTTAACCAATAAATGATTGAAGTAATCACTTCCACTATGTTTGGAAGATTGATAAAAAAGAAAAGCCCCCAACAATTCAAACAATTGTTGAGGGCATTCTTTTAATTCTAAGGTGCTCTCTTAAATTCTTATTTCTCTACCAAAATCTTTTTCTTGATAACTTACTATTTTGTAATCAACAAGCGTTTGTGTGCTACAAATCCATTCTCAGAGGTCATGTTTAAGATATACACACCAGATGCCCAAGAAGAAGCGTTCAACTCAACTTGATAGTTTTGACCTGCTTCTGTTTCCCCTTGATAAATAGTTTCCATCAATTTTCCACTCAAAGAATAAACATTAAGTGTTACAAAGTCTTCTTCTGGAAGATTGAAGGCTATCGTCGTACTATGCGTGAAAGGATTTGGCTGAGCAATCAAGGTATTTAATTCAGTGATATCCGCTGTTTTTCCGCTACGCCCACGTCCACGTCCAGTTCCGCCTCCAGTTTTTCTACTCACATAGATACAAGCTTTGGCAGTCATTCCATTATCATCTGTTACCAAGACTTCATAATTTCCCTGCGCCAAATCATCAAGAGTATCTGAACCGCCAGAGGCATCAATCGTTCCCTCTACATCATTTGGCCATTCTACAGTGTAAGGAGGAGTTCCACCTGTTACTTCGACAGTTGCCGAGCCATCATTTTTGCCGACTCCTGTTTCTTGTGTCATACTTGTACCCGAAATATAAGGCATT
>JBGCDY010000199.1:0-2604 GCA_045105835.1 Chitinophagales bacterium | reverse complement strand
CATATCTATTTCCCAAAAATGGGTCATTTCTTTTAGGTCAATGTTCCAATCAAAAAACCTTACAACAATATCATCTAAATCCAATTTCTCTAAAACCTCATGCGTTGCTTTTACCTGTGAAGGAGTTGAATAAAAGATATACTCTGTATGATATTCATCCTCATACACGACAATCTCTTCAAGGGTAAAGAATATTTTATGAAGTAAATACTCTTCTGGCTTCTTATAATTCTCTGTTAAATACAACTCTAACAATGTGAAGCGTTTACCTAAATACCATTCCCCGTCTGTTTCTTCAAGCAGCTTTTTGGTTTTTCTAACGACTTTAAATTGTTCCTCATTTAATCTTTGAAACATTGCAGTACATCCCATCTGAACTTGATATTAAAGTTTGAACTTATTACAACTCCATCAATAAAAATTCCTCAGCATCTAATCTTTTCATAGACACCATTTTTTGTGCTTTTGTAGGATAAGACAATTGCTCCAAAATTAATTAGCCTTGTTTCACCCTTCAAACATACGCTTCAACTCCTTCCTCTTTTGTTGAAAATTCTTTCCCGACAGCACTTTTATATCTTTGAGCCATTGAAGTTGGTCGATTTGTGATTGGTAATCAAGCGTAGCATCGAGTTGTCCATAGGCCTTCAAAAGATAGGCATTTCTTTTGTCCATCAAATGTTTGATAAAAACCTCAACACTTGTGTTGTCGGGAATGGATTGGTAGAAGTAGATAAAATCACCATTGGTGAGTTGGAGTTTCCAGTGTTTTTCTTTGGAGACGAAATAGATGAGTAGAGAAATAACTCCGAGTGCTAGAGAGTACAATTCCAAAGATTCTCCCACGCCTTTCCCAAAAGTCCTCAGGCTTGTCAAAAGTATCGAAAAAACAATGAGTCCCATCGCTGCAAGAAGAAAGCCATGTTTGACCAAAGTTTCAGCCGTTTTTTGCTTGCTGCTAATGTCCTCATAAGGAATGGATACAGTGTTTTCCTTGCTCAACTTCGATACCTTATATTGCAGCTGACTTTCGTCAAGCATGACCGTTTTGGTGGTGAAAAAGTGAGACTGTTTGAGTGT
This sequence comes from Chitinophagales bacterium, assembly GCA_045105835.1. Lineage (GTDB taxonomy): Bacteria > Bacteroidota > Bacteroidia > Chitinophagales > UBA2359 > JAUHXA01. The sequence goes on along the minus strand of JBGCDY010000199.1, from coordinate 1,524 downwards.
TTTCATTGTTGGAATATGTATTGGGTTTTTGATGTGATGGGACACGGATTAGACTGATTGAAATGATTGGGGCTGATTTTTTGTTTATCTGTTCCATCATTTCAATCAGTGTGCTATCATTTATTTAAAACTCATCTGTATCCAACCACTTCATATATACCACTTGCTGCGCTTCGGTAGCATCAGGCAATTGCTCCAAAAAGTAGCGTACCTTGTGGTTGTGGGCGAGTTCCACTTCAATATTTTTTAAAACGCCCCCACGACTCACACTAAACGTCACTCTGTCCCCAGTGTTGCGGTGCGAAATCACCTTCTGCAAAGCCAATTCAGAAGCCGTCCGAAAACCATTAATTTCCACAATCTCATCTTGGGCATTCAAACCATATTTGTAGGCAGGTGTGTCACGAGCCACAGAAGAAATGGTCAGTTTTCCACCACTTGTTTTCAGTCTTGCGCCCAATTCAATACTCTCATCAAATTCGTCCACATTCACCATTTGCAGTCCTGCATAGGCGAAGTATTTATTGTAGTCAATTTCTTCGGTATCAAATACATAATTGTCAAAGAAATCATCCATTTGCTTGCCAATTACCAACTCCACAGCGTCTTCAAATTCTTGGTCTGTAAAACCACGTTTCAATTCCTTGTAGTAGCGTTGGTACATATACTGCATCACATCGTCCAAACCCTTTTCGCCTTTGGTACTGTGCAAAATCTCCAAGTCCAACAAAGTCCCCAAAACAGCCCCTTTGGTATAGTAAGAAACCGTCGTATTCTTGGAATTTTCGTTTTTGCGGTAGTATTTTGTCCAAGCATCAAAACTCGCATGAGCCACACATTGCACCTCATTTCCGCCAGCATTCTCTGTACCATTGATGTGATTCGTCACAATCTGCAAATACTGGTCAATCGTCATCAAATCAGACCGTCTCAACAACAAGTCATCGTAATAACTCGTGAGACCTTCCATCACCCAAAGCAAATGTGTATGGTTCTCTTTTTCGTAGTCAAAAGGACCTAATTCCAAAGGACGCAAACGCTTCACCAACCACAAGTGTATGTATTCGTGTGCTGCCAAACCTGCCCACTTCAAAAAATAATTGTCAGGTTCATAATTCCAACGAGAATAAGTAATCATGGTCGAATTGAGGTGTTCCAAACCATTGCCGCCACCGTTCCAATTGTAGAGCATATAGAGGTAATCATCGTTTGGTTGTTCTCCAAAAACCTTCACTGCCTCCGTTGCGATTTTCTGCAAAGCATCCACCATTTTGGGCTTGTCGTAATTGCCCTGTCCTTCCAGCATCAATTTGTGAGGAATTCCTGTGGCTTGAAAATCAATGACTTCCTGATTACCCAGACCGATGGGTGAATCTACCAAAATATCATAGTTTGGAGCTTGCAAAACATTTGGATTGCCTTTTTTGACGGGCTTCAATGCCGTTGAAACCTTGCTCCATTTTTTGTAAGGGGAGAGGTGAATTGTTGAAGGAAGGTGCTGCATTTCAGCAGGATACAAAAAGA
>JBGCDY010000198.1:0-2493 GCA_045105835.1 Chitinophagales bacterium | reverse complement strand
AATGCACTTCATTGGATTAACTATATTCTCTCTAAAGGTGCCAAACACCACAAACTCATACTCGTCAATGCTCAAATTTGGGAGTTGCTCATCCATTTGGCACTCGAAAACTACCAACTTTTGGACTGTATGCTCCGCAATAAAATTCGGGCATGGAAACAGGCAGGAGTTTATCTGGAGTACCTTCAAAAAGTGGTGAAAGCGACTCAACAACAGATGAATCAAACTTACCCTGAATTTTGGTTAGATATTGGCGAAGCTGCTTTGGAGAATGCTGCTAGGAGTAATTATCAGGGTGTGGATACGGTCTATGCTTTTGCAGAGAGTAGAAGGCAAAAACGTTGTTTTGAAGTCGTCAGGCGAGAATTGGTTTTGAAGGCTACGGAAACGGAAAAACTCAAAGGTGAAGTGAATTTTCAGGCTTAGTAATAAGAAAAAAATAAATGAACATCTTAATTCCCCTTTTGAAAGGGGTTGGGGTATGTTAGCTAAAAAATCGTTCAGGTTATTTTTTTACCGTTACTTAAAGGCTGAATAATATTGTCTTTATAATCTCATTTCAATCCATTATAAAACAAAAAACCTCCTGTCTCAAAATTGAGACAGGAGGTTTTTATTGTAGTAGGAAGACGTTTTAATAAAATGTCTCTACTTGTTCTTATTTTTGCTTTTGATATTTTTACTATAAGTGTATCGAGTAGAACACAATACATTCACCCAGTCAGGAGGAACAGTCGCATAAATGCAAGTAGGGTCTTCTTTTGACTGTTCTACTTTCACTTTCACTTCTTCTCCTTTTACAGTCTTTGCTACCAAATTGTATTTGCGGGTATAAGGATTGTAATTTGCAAACAATTTGATGCCACTTGCTTTATCTGTGTGCAAGAGGTTTTTGCCTGCTTTCAAACCCATATAATCCAATTGATAATTCACAACGGCTGTTGCAAAGTCAGCATTTGGTGGAGTCGGAAAATTACTGTCCTCCACTTTCATATCAAAATCTCCCATGCCGTCTCCTCCTTGCGCCAAAGCGATGTTGGTAAAACTGCATCCTATCAATAGTGTTAAAACAAATAATTTCAAAACGTTCATTTAGGAAGTATTTATATTTTTAGAAAATTCAATTGTTGAAACGGTGCGGTGCTTCAAATTATTTTGTGAGCCTCGTCGTTTTTTTACTTAATTTTTAGACACCCCTTCCACAAGGATGGTTTAATCATTCAGCAAAATTAGCTTTTCTTGTCGTTCTTTCCCACCAATATTTGACCAAAGCAAATAAATTCCTGATGGAATAGTCAAAACATCCAAAGAGTAGTTTCGGTCACTGCCATCGAGAGTCCAATCTCCCATCAAACGCCCCTCCAAACTGTATATTTTGAAGGATACAGGTGTTTCTGAAGGGTTATTGTTGTAAAAGAAAAGCTTTCCTTCATCAACAGGGTTTGGATAAAACAAAAAACCGTCCTGCAATTCAATATTGGTTTCTAAAGGGATTTCGAGTCTTTTTTGACAACCAAATTCGTTGGTTACCAATATTTCATAGATGGCTTCGGGTAAATTGAATAATTCACTACTTGTAGCTCCTGTATTCCACTGGTAGTTGGTAGAAGGTGTACCGCCAGTCACATTTACTTTGATTCGACCATCTGATTTTCCCAATTGCGGAATGTCCATTTCCACCTCCAAATTAGGTACTCCGCTTACCTCAATGTAATCCTTCAAAATCAAGGTATCTTTGGTGTATTCATCTTCCACAATCAATTGTACATCGTGTTTGCCTACTTCGGTATATTCAAGGTAAACCCCTAACTCGCTGCTTTCGGATATTTCTGCTCCTTCAAAAATCCATTGTCGATTCACTACATCATTGTTACTAACATCTATTAAATGCACCACATCTCCTTCGCATATCTTTCGGCTGTCCACTTGCACCATCGCCACAATGGGTGGAATATCAGAACTTATGGAAAAGAATTCGGTGGTCAAACAGCCGTTTTTGTCCATCACCTCCACGCTATAATTTCCTCGGCTCAATTCCCCTGGATTCATTGCAGTTGTGCCATTACTCCAATTGAAGGTCAAATCTTCGATGTTGGAACTACTCGCAATGTCCAATTCTACCCTTCCATCGGCTGCAATGGGATTGCTCGAATTGAAGGTATTGATTCCAAGAGTCGTTCCATTGACCCGAATGTAATCTTGTTCTTTCAGTTCGTCTGTTGAAATACTGTTTGTGACCACCAAAGACACGTCAAAATCCCCCCAATCTTCAAAAACTACTGTTGGGTTCGGTTCGGAAGAAGTAGCAGGTATTCCCCCTTCAAATGTCCACGCATAGGTAGCTGCGCCTTCTGATAAAGCTGTAAACTGAATAGCATCCCCACTGCAAATATCCGCTTGGCTAACCGAAAAGGCAGCCTCTAAAATCAATTTGTCTTCAATACAAAAAGAGACCGATTCTTCCGAACGAAACTCCCCTCCTGTTCCAAATAC
>JBGCDY010000197.1:0-21275 GCA_045105835.1 Chitinophagales bacterium | reverse complement strand
CTGTATAATAAGGGCAAGTCGTCTGCACGAATTGTCAATAACTCTTTTGAGGTAACTTCTTGATTCATCCAGCAAAACAAACACTTTTTTGCGCTTTTTCCTATTTTTATTTTACCTTTCAAAGGTTACCGAAACCTAAGTTAGTAATAAGAAAAAAATAAATGAACACCTTAATTCCCCTTTTGAAAGGGGTTGGGGTATGTTAGCTAAAAAATCGTTCAGGTTATTTTTTTTACCATTACTTAGCTTAAATAATTGTTTGTTGATCAAAGATACTACATCTAAACATAAGAGATACTAAGTGCAAAACAAAAGCACTATGAAATCCTGTAGTTTAGCCCAACAAATACATTGGTTTTCAAGCTTATTTAACCCCAAACACTTTTTATAATCAACAAGCCAATTTTCAATTTAAGTACAAATCCAAAAGATATCAGCAAAAGCATTCCCAAACACCCTTTTTTCTCTGTACCATTTGTTTCGGTGACCTCTTCAATGACAATTCCAAGTTTGTTTCTAAGCTGATCACGTTTTTGGATAGCTTCCACATATTGCGGATTCAATTGGGCTGCTACTTCAAAATCTGCCAACGCTGATTCATATGCTTTGAGCTTGAGATACGCCATTCCTCTCCCATAATGCAAACTAAAATTATTCTTTTGGAGCTGGATTGCTGCCTCATAATCTGCCAATGCTTCTTCAGGTTTGCCCGAACGATGAAAAATTGTTCCCCTCAAATCGTATAAACGGTGGTCGTTTGGTGCTTTTTCTATGCCTTTGTTCAATAGACCAAGGGCTTTAGAATATTCTTTCGTGCTAATGTACTCGATTATTTTATTGAAAATTGCATCTTCTGACATGATAAAGAATAAGATTAAGATGAGAATAAAAGCCCCTTAGAACCAGCCTACTGCAAATCAACTTCTATTACACATTAAGATTCAAAAAACAAGCACTGTTCTTTTATTTTAGCCAATTCGTTATTCGTTCCAATACGGCTTCATTTCTTTTGACCCAATTGAAGTGATTGAATTTCCCTCCTTTTTTAGGGCGCAAATGAAAATGGGTTAAGGATGCTTTTTTCAATTTGGCATTAAAACCTTTCACTGCTTTGGGTGGGGCAAAATCATCTCCTTCAAAAGAAATAGACAAAACGGGTAATTCAATCTCTGCAATCAAAGCCTCAAAATCTTGGTTTGAACCTGTGATTCTAAAATTTCCCGTTCGTGCCAAATAGCTCCAATCACGCATCAAAGTACGGGCTTCTTTTCCTCCAAAACCCACATATTTGCCAGGGAAATAGCCCACTATTTTGCTGATTCCATAAAAACTTTGTGTCAATCCTAACATCACCAACCCTCTCCATTTGCCCCAACTTTTGTAGTAGGGATAACCCGCAGCACAGAACAAAAGTCCTTTCAACTGCTGAGGATGCAAAGCGGCATACAGAATCGCCATGTGACCGCCCAAACTATGCCCCATCATGTAAGCAAACCGTTCTTGAACAGCAGCTACGATGGCGGGTAAATCAACGCTTATGATGTCTTTGTAACCAAAATCAGTTTTGCGAGAAGGGCGAACTGAGGAATGCCCCAAACCTCTCAAATCTGCTGTGATGATGTGGTAACCTTTATCAGCTATTTGTTGAGCCAGTGTTTGATAGTAAGCGGCACGAACACCCATTGCAGGCAGCAAAATAATGACGGGGGCATGAGGATTGGCAGAAATTGAAGTGAAAATACTGATAGCTGTTTTGCTTCCATCCACCAAATTGAGTGACAATAATTCTGGTTCGACAGATGTTTTTGCAGGAGACATAAACGGCTTATTTTTAGATATCAAATACGATAAAATCGGCTTCTTTGGTAAGAATGCGTACTACTTTGGCATTGATGGGTTGCTCCACGACTTCTAAAGGTACTTTTTTGTGCTTGGTCAAATCTACATTGGTGAAATTGGCAATGACTACAAAATAAGTCTTATCAATCTCATTGTATTCATGTACAGGCACAAGGCACTGAACCTCAACAATTCGAGGATACAAGACGACAGATTTATCCAAATTCTCGATGGTAATCGGAACAGATATTCGTTTTTCGGTAAATTCTTCTACATCGAAATTGTATGTAACATCCTCCTCTTCAAGAGTGACACTTTTGGGGAAATTGTTTTGCAGCTTTAGCTCTCCATTTCCTGTACTTGCGACGTCCAATAGTTCCAACTTTTCGGTTCGCATGTATTGAATCGTATCGACAATGGATTGAGGTCCTTCAATCATCACACTATCAGGCTCTATGAGAACTTGTCCTGCCAACTCAAAACGTTTGGCAGTTTTGATATTTTCGATGAGCATGATGGGGACTTTCTTTTGCAGTCGCTGTTCCAAATCAAGGTGAATACTATCGGGTTTGATGTCAATAATATTGAGTCCAGATAGTTGTTCTTGAAATTGATTGATAAAAGATTTGGTGTTCAGTGAATTGGTATTGAGGTGTTTTTGGTAATCCAAGTGGATTGTAGGACGGTTGAAACCCAAGCTTTTTACCAAGTCCGAACCAGAAGCATCGACAAACAAATACAGAGTGCTATCGGGAGGTTGTACCAAAATTTTGTCCTCAGGAAAGTTGGTGAATTCAATGTCTACCTTCACTTCTGTCTTGTAGTTTTCCGACAAGGCACTCAACAGCCATATCATACACGAAATGCACAGACAAGCTATAAAAGTGGTTCTATCTTCGCTGGATAACCAAGACATTCGACAATTGATTTAGTTTTAAAATCAAATATAAATCCCTGCATTGATTTAGAAAAATCAATGCAGAGACCTTTTAGTAACACTCAAACTACAGTTCATAAACTCTTTGATTTAGAGCTGGTTAAAACTTTATTTGTATTATGAGTATTGAACTTAAGCTACGAAGCTTCTGCCCCTTCGTTTTTGTGGAACGCATTGGTGAATTCCATAGAAATCACAGAACGCTCTACTTTCAATTTTGTGCCATTTGTATCTACTTCAAGCAATACTGTTTGCTCACCCATTTTTGAAATTCGACCATGAACTCCTCCAATGGTAATCACTCTATCTCCTTTTTCTAAATTCGCCAAAAATTCCGCTTGTGTTTTGGCACGTCGTGCTTGAGGGCGAATCATAAAGAAATAAAACACAAAGACAATCGCTATAATGAAAAAAACATTCATCATTGGATCTGGTCCAGCGGCTTGCGCCAATAATACTGCAATAAAAGTCATTTCTATCTAATTTTTTGTTTGTTTAAATACATTTTGTTTTCGTCTACAACATTTTACATCATGTCCAGCTTCTTCAATCGAATCAATTCCACACGTGTTTTTAGGGAAGCAATCCACATTCCTACGAATATCCAACCAATAATAGCGGGGTAAAACACCATTCGCATCGTAGAATCCAAATCCAATGTATTGAAGGCAGGATTTCCGCCTTTACCAGGATGCAAAGAATCCGTCAAACGAGGTACGACAAAAATTAAAGGAATGAAAGCGCAGAAAGCAAAGATATTGTAAACCGCCGAAACTTTCCCGCGTTTGTCCTCATCCTCCATCGAGCCACGCAGAACAAAATAGGCAAAGTAAATCAACAGCGCAATGGCAGAAGACATTTGTTGAGGGTCATTGCTCCACGGTTCGCCCCAAGTGTAAGCCGCCCAAAGCATTCCTGTCACCATTCCCAAACAGCCAAACAAGAGCCCTACGCTTGCGGTCTGGGCTGCAATGACATCATACAAAGGATTGCTCGTCTGCAAGTATCGAATACTGAAAATAACCGACAGCAAGAGAATCAAAATCATGGCAAACCACATCGGAACGTGGTAAAACAGATTTCTAATGCTCTCATAAATAATTGGCAATGCAGGGATTTTTATCAATAAACCTGCAATAAGGCTGTAAATAATCAAAGCCACCCCCAAATATTTCCACCAACTTGCGTTCAGAAAAGTCCTTACAAAAGGACCGTATTGATTGGATTGCATAATTTTAATGCTTGAATTGTTGAAAAATTCTAACCTATCTAAAAAAAGAAAACTTCGTATAAGGCACTTTGGGTTTTGCAGCCTCTCTACTCGCCTGCAAAAAACTGGTTTTGGTCATCATACCAGTCACCCTGTGAACCTCCTCTCCTGTTTCATCCAAAAACACATAGGTCGGATATTGAGACACTTTGAATTTTTTGGCAACATCAGGACGCTCTTCTGCATCAAGGCTATACACCATATATTTCTCAGGAAAATAGGCGATTGCTTCAGGGCTGGCAAATACAATATGCTTCATCTGTTTGCAGACTTTACACCAACTCGTATAAAAATCAACCAGTATGAGTTTTTCCTTCTTTGCCGCTTTTTTTTGCAATTTTTCCCAACTCCCTGTATAAAAATAATCTAGCTTGCTATCCAACTCCTTTTTAGACAATACGCCATCACTATTTTGACCAAAAGCAAGCGTCATTGCCACTAAGGTCATCAAGAAACCGAAACCCAACTTTTTTAACATGATTTCGTTTATTTAAGAGTGAAAAAATGTAACTTGCTAAATATTTCGTAAAGTTAATAAACTCTTGGCATACTATTAGTCCCAAAATGGTAGTTACTTTATATGGTTTTCAGAGTCTGTATTTATGAAATAACTTAATCCATCTATGACAAGCATCATGAGACCTTCAAATCCTCCAACAACAGAAAAAAAAGAGTGTTTGAGTACCAAGTACCTACGCAAAGTCGCAAAATTTGCTTCTAGGTTACTCAAGACCGCACTGCCCCAAGATTTAGTATTTCACAACCACCAACATACATGGGAAGTGGTACAGGCGGCTCACGAAATCGGTAAAAACTGCGGTTTAGAAGAAGACAAGTTAGAAATTCTAATGATTGCCGCATGGTTTCATGACATAGGACACACTGTTCAATACAAAGGGCATGAAGAGGCGAGCAAACAAATCGCAACCGATTACCTTCAAAAAATCAACTATCCAAACGAAAAAATAACACAAGTATTGGAATGTATTGAAGCGACTCGAATGCCTCAAAGCCCAAGCAATCTTATGGGTAGAGTCATGTGTGATGCAGACCTTTTCCACTTCACCCTTTCTTCTTATCCAAACAAAAAAGAATTGCTCCGAAAGGAATGGGAATTGGTATTCAACAAAATATACTCCGACAAGGCTTGGAACGAAATGAATCTTGACTTTCTAAAAATGCACCGTTACCGCTCCGATTATGGTGAAACAGTATTGTCACAACGCAAGGCACAAAACATTCATCGCTGTGAGGAGTATTGCAGAATATATGGTTCTCCATCAGCAAGAGAATAAAAAAAGGGGATTGATTTTTTTGAAAATCAATCCCCTTTTTTGTTCTGTAAGACAAAGACTTCGGTAGTTTTCCTTTCATATTACCGAAATCTATAAAACCTTCTTTTAGTTAGAATCACTATCTGGCTTCAATAATTTTTGAATATCATCCGCAATTCCTTGTTGGCTTGGGCGTTTTGCCATACTATCCGCAATTTTTCCTTCCTTGTCCACCAAGATGTATTTGGGAACACCCGACACACGGTAAGCCTGACTGATTTTATTCTTTTCCTTTCCTGCAATCAATTGCACACCTGTCAAACCTTTCGTTTCCACTAAAGTACGCCATTTTTGCTCGCTTTTATCAATCGACAAATAAAGGAAAACCACATCTTCCCCTTCAAACTTTTCCTTCAATTTCTTAGCATGAGGAATCTGTGCCTTACAAGGTCCACACCAACTTGCCCAGAAATCCATATAAACCACTTTACCCACAAAATCGCTCAAAGCAACTTCCTCTCCATCAATGTTCAACACCTTGAAGTCAGGTGCAGCAGCTCCAGCTTCCAAATGCTTCACTTGGTCATAGACATATTTCATCGAAATTTTGTATTTCTCCGTCTTAGTCTCCTCCATCCCAAACAAATAATGCTCTTTCAACTCCTCCACCCTACTTCGCTGCAAACCTTCCACAAGGTGCTGTGTAAGCATCATCGAAAGCAAAAATTTATCCTTGATTTGCGCCCTATCAATCTCACACAAATCTGGATAATACCGTGCATTGTCGTATCGAGGCGTTCGCTTCATTTTCAACAACAAATTGTAAGTCATATAATTGTGCAAAAAAGTCGAATAAGTACTCGAATTTGCCAAAGCTGGATTCTCAATTACCAATTTGTCCAAAAACGAATAGAACTCTTTATTCACTGTTGGCTTTTTACCTCTTCTCCGATTCAAACCAAAAACATAGCCCAACAAATCATTGGCATATTTATAATCAATTTGCAGTTTGCCGAAATTCATTGCCCCCTCTGAAATCTTGTGTGTTTTCGCATAGTTCGTCAAAAGTTGGTGTTGAACCTCCAACAAACTGTCCATAAACTCACGATACTCTTTAGGCGTTCCTTTTTTATTCAACAAAGTTTTCCTTTTGGTAGGGATACTTTTGGAGAGTTCCGAAAAGAAAAAACTGTTGATATCACCTCCTGTAAAAGAAGTTTTTTTATTGAATGAATTCATATCCGTATCCACAAATACACTGTCACCAGGTTCCAAATACACCTCAAGGCTTCTCTTTCCGTGATACAAACTGACCACTCTTGGCGCATCCATCGGATTCAAATTTATATTGAACTCACCATTTCCACCCAACTCCACCACATAGTCTGGCTGTTGTCCTTTCAAAAAACTGGGAGTTAAATTCATCCCAATTGCCTTGCCTTGTGAATTTGCAATCTTACCACCCAAAACAGCACTATTTTGTGCATAGGATGTTGATGAACAGATAAAAAATAGAAGAAAATAGAAGAAATATGTTTTTTTCATGTTGTTAAATTCAGCAAAAATAATGTATTAGTTTCAAGTGAGTAATTTGCTCTGATACAAAGGGAAATAATCGGTGAGACTTGCAGGGCAAAGATAAAACCATTTCTATACATTTACAAAAGCATTTCAGCTATTTGTCGCCCCATATCGCTACCAATAGCTACCCCCATACCTCCTAAACGCACACCTATCACTACTTTATTGTTCCTTTGCCAATAAGACAAAATAGGTGATTTATCTTTTCCGAAAGCCATAATACCCGTCCAGTTCATTTCGACTTCAAATAATGTATTAGGTAAAATCATGGATTGAAGTTTTTCCTTCAAATGAGTGACAATAGTTGAATTTTCCGAAAACTCCGTACTCGTTTCTTCTTCAAAAGCCAAATTTCGCCCTCCACCAAACAAGACTCTATTTCCTACATTTCGGAAATAATAGTAGCCTTTATCAAAATGGAAAATCCCTCTAAAAGGTAAGTTTTCAATAGGGCGAGTAATCAAAACCTGTCCCCTTCCTGGCTTCAAATCAACCTCAGGTAATAATTTTGAAGTAAACGCATTTGTACAAACTGCCACTTTTGCAGCACTGAAAGCCATTTTTGAAGAGTGCATAGCTGATTCGATATAGACCTTTATCCCACCATTTTTTTCTTCAAAATCTACGACCTCGACACCGTTAATCACCACCACTCCCAAGCGTTGAACATACTGCAATAAACTTGCCATCATTTTGCCCGTATTCAATTGTCCTTCAAACGTATTGCAGATTACAGCTTGAATATTTTTTGTCGCAAATCCAAAGTCTTTTACGTTTTTAGAAGGAAGCAAATCAAAGGCATTTCCACCAAGCGCAGGCTTCAATAAAGTATTCACCATTTCCAAATCATCCAAACAACTCATATCAGCCGCTTGCAGCAATTCATAACTTCCCAAAGCCTGATAGTCAATTGTCTCGTCCCCCAAACGATTCCTCAAAAGCTGCAAGCCTTTCCAACGTTGAACCACCAATTCTACCACCTTTTCGGGTGGCATCGTTTCCAAATCCGCCAACAATTCGGTCAAACTACCAATACACGCAAAACCTGCATTTTTGGTACTTGCTCCTGTCGGAAAAATACCACGCTCCAAAACCAAAACCCTACAATCGGGTTTCTGTTCTTTCAAAAAAGCAGCAGTTGACAAACCGACAATACCACTGCCAATAACAATGTAATCGTATTGAAGAAAAGACTGTTGTTCCCAAAAACTTATCATTATATGATTATTCCTCATTTTTTTTATCACAAAAAAGAAAACAATCGTTCAGATTTTGACATTTAATATCTGAAAGAATGTAAGTATCTTGATATTTTCAAGCCTCAAAAATAAAAACAATAAGAAAACCATTGTTGTTATATTCCTTCCCTGAAAATTAAATACTATTTTTATATTCATTTTCATTTTAACCTTGATTCAACATTTATGGTGGTACGAGACGTAGAAAAACTGGAAAAAATTGCTTTCATCCTCAAGACAATCGCCCATCCTGTTCGATTGCAAATTGTAGAACTACTAGAATTCAACGAAGGTTTATCCGTTAGTGCTATTTCTGAAAAACTAAAAACAGAACAATCTCTCACTTCCCACCACCTCTCCAATATGAAATTGAAGGGCATTTTGCGTTCGAGAAAAGAAGGTAGAAAGGTCATTTACAGTCTAAAAGAAAAATCTGTACTTCAAATTCTTAGCTGTTTGGATGGCTGTAACTGCAATATGGGATAGAAATAAACGAACAAATATTTGAGAATCGAAAGCTGTAAGTTTGTAAATCTTACAGCTTTTTCTATTTTTAAGGTACAGTACACTAATTTTTTGGTTACTTGGTATAGAATTAGGTTCTGCAAACAGCATTTTTCGATGGTTTGTAAAACGAAATACAGGTAAATCCAAGCAGCCTATTCATCGCTCATAACTTACTTAGCTTATGATAATTGGTATAATTAAAGAACAAAAAGACCCTCGTGTGGCACTAGTGCCAGCGATTGCCAAAAAATTAATAGACAAAGAGCAAGTAAAAGTTTGGGTAGAAAAAGAGGCTGGAACTGGGGCTTCTTCCAGTGACGAAGATTATCAAGCCGCAGGTGCAGCCATCAAGAGTCGTTCGGAAGTATTCCAACAAGCGGATATTCTGGTAGCAATTCACCCGCCCTCTCAAGACGAATTGGGCATGTGTAAGTCACAAGCTGTCGTGATGTCTTTGTTCCAACCATTTTTCAACAAGACGATTGGAGAGGAATTGAAGGCAATGGATTTGCGGGCCTTTAGTTTTGACATGATTCCCCGAACCTCATTGGCACAATCCATGGATGTACTTTCTTCAATGGCATCCATTGCAGGTTATCGAGCCGTTTTATCTGCCGCCTACCACTTCCCTTCTTATTTTCCAATGTTGATTACCGCAGCAGGTAGTATTCCTCCCGCCAAAGCCTTGATTTTAGGCGCAGGAGTAGCAGGATTACAAGCCATTGCGACTGCCAAAAGATTGGGTGCAAAAGTTGAAGCATTTGATGTGCGGGCAGCGGCGAAAGAAGAGGTCGAAAGTTTGGGGGCAAAATTTGTCGAGGTAGAAGGCGCAAACGACGACAAAGCAGCAGGTGGCTATGCCGTCGAACAAACCGAAGAATACAAACGCCGCCAAAGAGAATTGGTACATGAGCGAGCCATGCGTGCCGATATCATCATCACAACCGCTCAATTGCGGGGTCGAAAAGCTCCTATTTTGGTGGAGGAACGCACCGTTGAAGGCATGAAAAAAGGCTCGATTATCGTAGATTTGGCTGCTTCAACAGGCGGTAACTGTGCATTGACCCAAAACGACAAAATCATTCAACACAAAGGCATTACCATCATTGGTGACTCCAACCTGCCAGCCCAAATGCCTATTGACGCAAGCTTGCTTTTCTCCAACAATTTCTACAACTATGTAAAATTGATGATTAAAGAGGGAGCATTGCATTTAGACTTTGAAGATGAAATTATTGCCAAGAGTTATATTTGTTGAGAAAAGAGCTGCGAGATGTGAGAAGCCAGATAGAATCATTGGTATTGATTCTCAAATAATTCCTCTCTCATCTTTCCTCTCACTTCCCACATCCAATACCTAAAATATCTTTCCTCTTAAAAACTTTAATTCTCATACCACATGGATATACTGCAATTTTTTTCCGAAAACCTACTCACCATATATTTGGTGGTCTTCACCATATTTTTGGGGTGGGAATTGATTTCAAAAGTACCAACCGTTTTGCATACGCCTTTGATGTCGGGCGCAAATGCCATTAGTGGCGTGGTCATCATTGGTGCCATCATCTTGATACGCACCGCCAATCCCAATGATTACTTTACCCTCATTGTTGCCACAATTGGGGTCATATTGGGTACCATCAATGTGATGGGTGGTTTTTCGGTGACCAACAGAATGTTGGAAATGTTCAGTAAAAAGAAAAAGAAATAATGGAAAACATAAAAGTATTATTTGATATTGGATATCTGCTCTCTGCAATGGGCTTTATCTTTGGCTTGCGGGGACTCAGCACTCCCGCTACTGCCCGTAAAGGCAATCTAATGGCAGGAGCGGCAATGATTTTGGCGGTGGTACTCACCTTGTTTTATCCAATGGAAGGAGCAGCCAACAATTATTTATGGATTTTTGCAGGCTTGGCAATCGGTACTGCTATTGGGCTGATGTATGCGGCAAAGGTCGAAATGACTGCCATGCCCGAACTGGTTTCTCTCTTCAATGGTTTTGGAGGGGCGTGTGCGATTGTGGTTTCTGTCGTAGAAATTTACACCAAATCAGGTGGTGACGTTCCGTTTTCGCAAGAGCTGACCATTATGCTGACACTTTTCATTGGTAGTGTGGCGTTTACAGGTAGTTTGGTAGCGTATGGCAAATTGAAGGGAAGTTTGGGAGACAAATCCATTCCTCAAATCATCAATACACTCATTATTCTGTCTATCATCGTAATGATTGGCTATATGCTCATGGGAACAGATATCAATATGACCTTCGTAGTTGCCTTATTGGTCGTTTCTTTGATATATGGAATGACTTTCGTGTTTCCTATTGGAGGCGCTGATATGCCTGTTGTCATTTCTTTATTGAACTCGTTCACAGGTCTTACTGCTGCAATGGCAGGGATTATTTATGACAACCAAATCATGCTTTTGGGCGGAATTTTGGTGGGTTCTTCGGGTACAATTTTGACGGTTTTGATGTGTGAAGCCATGAACCGTTCTTTGTTGAACGTTTTAATTGGTTCATTTGGAGGTGGCGGTGCAGCGGCAGCAGGTGGTGCAGGTCAAGAAGGTCAAGTCGCAAAGCCAACTACGGCAAATGAAGCGGCTATACTGCTGTTTTATGCGGACAATGTGGTTTTGGTGCCAGGGTATGGCTTGGCAGTGGCGCAGGCGCAAAATGTCTGTAAGGATTTAGAGATGGTACTGGAGCGAAATGGTGTCAATGTTCGTTATGCGATTCACCCTGTTGCGGGTCGAATGCCAGGGCACATGAATGTTTTGTTGGCAGAAGCAGATGTGAGTTATGACAAGTTGATGGACTTAGAGGCTTCCAACGAGGTATTGCCCAAAGCAGATGTGGCGATTATTGTGGGTGCAAACGACGTGGTCAATCCTGCTGCAAAAACGGATACATCCAGCCCTATTTATGGAATGCCGATTTTGGATGTCGAGAAGGCTAAACGAACCATTGTTTTGAAGCGAAGTATGCGACCTGGTTATGCAGGTATTCAAAACCAGCTTTTCTTCAATGATAACAACCAAATGCTTTTTGGAGATGCCAAAGATTCGATTCAAAAACTCGTGACAGAAGTGAAGAATATGGAGTAGGTAAAATGCAAATTCAAAGTACAAATTCAATTTTTAAACAAAAAAAATTAGTCATGAATTGCACCGTCTTTTAAGGCGGTGTAGGAGTAAAGTAAAAATAATAAGGGCTTTAGCCATTCCATTGCAGTGGCTAAAGCCTTTATGAAAAGAAAAACCATTTACCCCCGAGCTAAAGCACGGGGCAATAGAAACCAACATTTTGACTATTTTAAATTTTAATACTTTAAATTACCTTATACAAATCTCATTGAAGCTATTGAAGTTTTACATGCTTCAATAGCTTTTCTGCTACAGCACCTTTTTATCGAGCTTAGAGTCAGTTTAGAAATTACACCTTTTCCGTTGCTCTCCAAAGATGTCAACTCCAAACCTTGATCCTCTTCAATCAATTTCACTGATAATCAAACATCTATTACCTCAACACTTACTAAACAGTAAGCAGTCTTGTGTCTAAAATCTTACGCCTTAATATTTATTCCATCAAGCCCAAACGTTCTCTCTTTCGATAATCCTTTATCAGCAAAAAATAGGTAAACACTGCCAACATGTACATGAAAGCGGTAATTAAAAAAATCGTCCCATAACGTAAATCCATTTCACGCAAGAAGCGAAAGATTTGGGAGCTAAAAAACCAACTTCCCGACCATATAGAAGAATTGATGGCACTCATCAATTCTCTATTTTTTTTGCCCACATAATACATCGTCATTTCGGAGGTCATTGGGTTGGCAAGATTCATCAAAGGTTGGCGGATGAAATAACAGAAACAGGCGAGAAAAATGGCGATGGGCAAATGACTTATAAAATCGGTCAGTGCCAACAATAAGAGAGCCAAAACAGCCAAAGTTTGGGTGACTGTAATCGCTTCATAACCAAAGCGTTTTTTAATTGTGGGTGTAAACAAAATCGTACTCGCCACCATTATGGCTGTGATAGAACCCAAAAGCGAAAACTGGTCTGAACCCATTCCAAAAACATTGAAGAAGAAGAGGTTGATGAAAGGAATCGTTAGCCCTGCTCCTACTGCAATCAAAAAAACAGGAAAAGCTGCACGCAAAATCAAATGCCAGTCATAGGATTTAAAAGAGCTATTGAAGGTTTGGGTGTTTTCTTCAATTTTTTCATCCTTTTTCATTTTCAGAATAAAAAACACGGCTATAAAACCCAATAAACTATAAAACTGCAAGAGTCTTTTGTCAAGCAAACGCCCATCTGCAAAGACATCGGTTAGTACTTGTCCCAATCCAAAATTGAGTGCACCTACAATAATCATACTGGCACTCCAAGAGGCGGCATTCAAAGAAATGGCTTCGGTATGTGTGTCGGGATGGGCATTGCGGATGATGTAGGGCAATAGCAAAATGTGCAGGGAACTAAAGGAAACGCCCCACAATACAAGTGCAACTTTGACCAAAAAATCATGTTGGTATTCAATCGCTTCAATGATGAACAAAGAAACCAAAGGAAGGGTAACGGCTGCAATTAGAAAAAATGGACGAATGGCTTTGCCCTTGATAAACATGCCAAAAGGAAGGGCAAATAGGGCTACTGCCAAAAAACGATAGGAAATAAAATCCCCAATTTGGTAATCCAAATATCCACTTTTTTGGGCGTAAATATTGAGGGTCAGAAAAAAAGCAGAATTGACCAGTTGTAGGCAGAAAGCACCGACAATCAGCCATAAAATACTGCGGTCTATCTGCTTGTAGGACTTTAGGAATTGGGGCATAAAGGAAATTCAAATTAAAAACTCAACTACAAATTCAAATAACCCTTTGCAAACAAAAAAATTGAATTTCGTAAATGACTAATTGATTATTTTTTGAGACCTATGGCTCGACGGCTATTCGGTTCTCCACAAAGGTAAGAATGTTGCCCACGTCTGAGGGGTGAAACCAAGAAATATTTGGGTCTTTGCGAAACCAGGTCATTTGTCGTTTGGCGTATCGGCGGGTATTGCGCTTGATGAGTTCGATGGCTTTGTCAAAACTGTGAACACCATCAAAATGGTCAAAAAGTTCTTTGTAACCAACCGTTTGTAGTGCATTCAAGTGCCGAAAAGGATGTAGTTTTTTGGCTTCTTCGAGCAAGCCTTCTTTCAACATTTTATCCACCCTTTGATTGATGCGTTCATAGAGCTGACACCTATCCATTTTCAAGCCTACCTTAATGATATTGAAGGGGCGTTGAATAGTGGGGCTCGTTCTAAAAGAAGAGTAAGTTTTGCCTGTACCCATGCAGATTTCCAAAGCACGAATCAATCGTTGTGGATTGTTTAAATCCACTTCGGCATAGTATTTTGGATCCAATCGTTCGAGTAGCTCTTGGAGAAAAGATAAACCATTTTGCTCATACTTCGCAATGATATCGGCTCGAATCTCTTTGGCGATTGGAGGGAAATTATCCAATCCATTGCAGACAGCTTTGACGTACAAACCTGAACCGCCCACCATCAATGCAACTTGTTTTTCTTCAAACAACTGATTCAAAACCTGCAAAGCATCTTTTTCATAATCTCCAACGGTGTAATCGTCTTTTATAGACAGATTATTCACAAACAAGTGTGGAACTGCGGATAGTTCGTTAGAACAGGGTTTGGCAGTACCAACACTCATTTCTTTGAAGAATTGGCGGCTATCACAAGAAAGTATCGAAGTCTTGAGGCGTTGTGCCAATTTGATGGACAAACAGGTTTTCCCAACTGCAGTAGGCCCCGCAATGACAAGTAAGTGTTTTTGCATATTTAGGATTGTCTGATAAGCAGAAATTTAAAATTTTGATTGCGAGTGCTTGTTTCTAATAACGACTTTTTTTGTGGGGTTAATAGTTTTATTAACGTCACAATCACCTACAAAGGTTTTCTACTTTGAAAATTTTTCCTTTTCTTTGATTTGTCAGAGTCCTGTAAAATCATTTTAGTCTAGCTTCAAAGGGCATACTTCTTGCACTCTAAACAATAAAACAAGCCTTTAAATCCATGCAAAGAAAAAATAAAACCATTATTTTATCAGTTACCCTGCTTATAATATTTTTTATAACTTCGTGTACAACAAAGACGAATCAAGATAAAATTATTGGGATATGGGAACGATATGATGACCGTGCCGCAGGTACGTTGGTCAAAGTAGAGAAGATAAATGACTATTTTGAAGGTAAAATTCTGAGGTCAAGCGGAGAATTGGCAGAAGACGGTTTTGTGGAGAATGATATAAAATGGCGAAACATCCTCAAAAAGACAGAGGATGATTTTACTGGAGAAGATTTGACCAAAGCAATTGACAAGTTTGGCAAAGTTCGGTCAAGTAGCTATCATAAAGTATCTCTTGAAGTCATAGCAGAGGACATTCTCAAAATCACTTACCTTATAAAAAGTACAGATGAATTTGGTATTGAGCAAAGATGGAAGCGCATTCGAAATATTCAAGAACCTTATGTAGTAGATTCATTGTCAAAAAGTATTGAAGAATAACATTTCATATTCAAATATCATAAAACTTGAGAGGTTTCATTTTGAAGTAGTATGATTGAAAAATTTCTTTTTACCGATTTTTCATTCACTACTTCCCTGCACCTTCTCTCAATGCCTTCAAAAATTCTGAAGCAAAGATAAAATCGTTTACTGCTTCACTCTTGCTCTTCAAAACCTGTTTGTTGTTGCCCTCCCACTCCTTCACTCCATAGTGTAGAAAAACCACCTTGTCACCAATGCCTAAGACGGAATTCATATCATGTGTGTTCATGATGGTGGTCATATTGTATTCTTGGGTGATGTCGTGAAGCAATTTGTCAATCACAATCGCCGTCTTGGGGTCTAAACCAGAATTGGGTTCATCACAGAATAGGTATTTGGGATTCAACACGATGGCTCTTGCGATTCCTACACGTTTCATCATTCCTCCACTAATTTCACCAGGAAATTTGTTGTTTGCTCCCGTCAGTGTCACTCTTTCCAAACAAAAATTAACCCTATCCAGCTTTTCTTTTTGGGTCATATTGGTAAACATATCCAAAGGGAATTTTACATTTTCCTCTACGGTCATAGAGTCAAACAAAGCCGACCCTTGAAACAACATCCCTATTTTTGTACGAATTTCTTTTTTCTCTTTCTGATTCAATTGGGTGAAATTCACGCCATCGTAAATCACATCACCTGATGTTGGCTGCATCAATCCTATCAAACATTTCATAAAAACAGTCTTACCTGATCCACTTGAACCAATAACCAGGTTTACTTTTCCCGTTTCAAATTTGATGTTGATGCCTCTCAATACCTCTTTATCGCCAAAGGATTTTTTAATATTTACTGCTTCTATCATCGAATATTAGTTTGTAGATGACTAATGAATTAGTGACTGGTTATTAGTTTTTAATACTAAAACCCAGTCACTAATTTACTGTCTATTAATTACTTCACAATCAACTTATCGACTGACAAATCGCCGCCTTTAAAATTGACATGAATCGTGTATAATCCTTCTGGTAAATCATTGGTACTTACTTGTACTTGATTCAGGTTACTGTTCAATACTCTTGCCACAACTTGCTGACCTGTTACATTGAACAACTGTATGCTTTCGATAGCTCTTGGAGCAGTTACCAATACAAAATCCGTTGAAGGATTTGGGTACACCTTGATTGGCACTTGATTGATTGCAGTAGCCGACAAAGATTCTGGATGGCACTCACATTCGTGGTCTCCTAAGAAGCTGAATGTATTTTTGCGGTAAGACCACCAGCCTTCGCCCGTGAATGTACCTCCTACAACAAAACCAACTTCGTTCAATGCATTGCGACCAGTTGTGTTGTCTGCTGTACGGATGATGGTTTGATCTTTGGTCAAACAGTAGCCTTCCTCATTGATCCAGCAATCGTCCAAGTTACCGAAAGCAGTAAGGTAAGACGCATCTTCTCCAATCACTCCAATCACATCCACCAAGTTTCCATAAGTCAAAACATCTACTTCTGTTCCTTTGATCAATGCCATCGCATCGTCACCATTGAAGCTCATCGTTCTACTGATATCATAGTCAGGGTCTAAGAAAATATCTGCTTTTCCCTGCATATCGTACTCTTCATAGTATTCTCTTTTTTCGTAATCAAAAGTAGCGGTGCTTCCGAACTCTTCGTCAATTTCGTACACTACACCCATGACTACATTTCCATCTTCGTCAAATTCAGCTTCGCCTGTTACGATATTAAAAACCGTATCAACGAATAAATAGCCATTCCAAACAGGTTTGTCAAAAGAAGAAAAAACTGTTTCGGGAGCGACAACTGTTCTATCCAATACGATTACATAAGTTTCGTCTGGTTCGAGCATCACATCAGGTAATTGTGTCACCGACTTTGGGAAAGTGACCGCTGGTGCATCTGTAGCTCCGTTGCGAAAACGGGCAATAGAATACTCCGACAAATTAATGGCATTCTGTGTTGGATTGTAGATTTCCATGCCTTTGTTGTTGCCATATCCCTCCACATATTCGGAGATGAATAAGTCGCTACAAGGTTGTGCCACCATTGGACTACTAAACGCTAAAATGGCTACGAGAGCCATAGAAAGTATTATTTTTTTCATTTTGAATAAGGTTTTGTTTGAAATGGAGATTGGTAACTGGTGGTTAGTGATTAGATACTGAATTTTACCATTAACTAATCACCAGTTACTATCCCACTCCATTAATTTACTAAAATTTTAGTGATTAGATAATGGATACTAATATTTCACTAGTTACCATTAACCAATCACTATCTCATTATTTACTAATCACTAGTTTCTCTGTTTGATTATTGACACTCAAGATATAAACACCATTTGGCAAATCCTGTACATCAATTGACAATTGTTCGTTTTGTGCATTCTCAATAGTAGTTGAGTAAACCACTTGACCTGTCAGGTTTTGGATGCGGATATTTGCATCTGTTGCTTCTTTTGCAGAAAACTGCAATGTTACTTGACCTTTTGCAGGATTTGGATACAACAAAGTACTCCATCTTACCAAAGATTCATCTTCGATACCAACAATCAAAGTACCTCCCATTTCTTTGAAACGTTGAGAGAATTCTTGGAAGTGTAAATTCGCCATTGTTGCATCGTGTACAACTACAATATTCTCATCATTTCGGAAACGAGCAGAGTTAGACCAGTTGTAAGAACCTGTCCATAGTAAAGGATCTGATTCAGGGTGTCCTTGGTCGACAATCATTGTTTTGTGGTGGAAAATATAAGGTCCATCGTCCATCAATACTTGATCATCACCCAATTCGTCCACAAGAATACCATAAGGATAAGCAGATCCTTCACCCAAAGGATTGTAGTCATCATCAATGATACCTGCTACATAAGTTCCTTCGTTGTGTTCATCTACCATTGCATAGGCTACATTGTTTCTTGTAAACGATAAGATAGCGAAATACAATTCATAGTCTGCGCTTCTGATCGTTGCAATTTGTTCAGTCTGAGCATCATCACTTGGAGTAAAATACAATTCTACACGTTTGCCATCAATCAAAAACTCATTAGGCGTATTGTGGCGTTTTTTGTCACCAAACGTGCCACCCAACATTTCTTCAAACTCAATGGTATAGGCTCTTGCCAAACTTTGATCTTGGATAATAACCACATTGTTTGGATCTTCATTCAACTGACCATCCGTTAGGTTCGTACCACCTGTCCAAAGTAGAGGATCATTTGGATCGGGAGAATTCGCATCAAAAACGATAAATTTATTGTGCTGAATACCACTGATTTCACCTGGAGCTCCTTCTGGTCGTCTCATTTTGGGGCCAGGAAAAGCATTGAATGTACCTTCTTGTGCATCAGAATCTGTTACCAATCGAACTACTACTCCACGATCGTGAGCTGCAATAAGTGCGTCCAAAATTCCATTGGAAGAATCCATTGTGTAACTGGTCACGTCCACGCTGTATTTGGCATTGTCGATGTAATGTATCAGCGTATCAGGAATACCAAAAGGCAAGAATAAAGCATCTCTTCCGCTTGCCACAGAGGTATCTACACTGCGATTGAAGAATGCATCCATATGACCTGTAGAATTAGAAACTGTCGCAAAAGCTTGGATTGAAGAAGTCGAAACATCACCTGTCTCGCCTACACTTACTGCTTGTACATAGTAGATTTGACCCGCTTCTAAGCCAGTCAAACTTGCAGAGTGATCAGTCACAAAACCGTCCACTACTACTTCACCACCTTCCAATTCTTCGGTCAAACCATATTGAATTGTAGTTGAACCAGGGTTTAAAGTTGTGAACCCAACGTCAAAAGAGGTTTTGTCCATGTTGCTTTGTACCAACTGAGTGGTAAAAACTGGAGGATTTCCTACAAACTCAAAATCTTGAAGGCTTCTTGGCAACAATTGGTAACTGTCCTGGAATTGTCCCAAAAGACCTGTGATATTAATAACTCCCTGAGGAATAGGTGTTCCTGCAATATCTGTACCTGCATTCACACGTACATCATACAAACCCAAACCACTTACAATTTGATAATTACCACTACCTTCTGCAAAATTTCCTGTCGTAAAGAAGGACACATTGTCAAAACGAATCAACTCTGCTTCGTTCTCCTCTTTGTAACCTTCTGGAGGCGACAAGCCAGTTATGGCTTCAGGAACCATGTTTCCAGTGCTGATTACTTCAATAGAGAAATCACCACCTTCGTCTGTAATCTCCAACAAGTTTCTAAATTCGGACAATTGACCTGTTACTTTGATTTCATCACCAGGCATCACATTATCTAATCCACCTGTACCATCGTAAACTGCAATACCTGCCGTTTCATCTTGGAAATAACGGATAGGTCCAAATTCCCCTCCGTTCGTTACGATTCCCTGAACAATCACTGTTTCGCCCAACAATTGAGAACGAGCTTCTGCAAGGGTAATCAAACCATCACCTGTATTGCCACCCAATGCCAAATCTGCTCGACCTCTTGGCAACAATTGATACGTATCTTGAAATTGTCCCATGATACCCACTGCTGCAATTGCCTCCTCAGGAATCAGTGCACCACCAATATCTGTACGACCATCTACACGCAAAGTATAAGTATCCATAGTACCTCCAATTGTTACATCATAATTAGTACTACTTTCTGGGAAAGTGCCTGCTTCTGGAAAGTTTACATCTTCAAAACGAACCAACTGTGATTCGTATTCTTCAGAATAACCATCCATTGCAGAAACCGTTTTAGGTTCTGGCATATCATTTCCTGTACTCAATACTTCAAAAACAAAACCATCTCCACTAATTTGCATCAAATTGTTGAACTCAGATAAAGGACCTGTCACACGAACTTTGTCACCAGTAGTAACTGCTGCACCAAAATCAGTATTAAAAGTACCAATACCTGCCGTAGCATCTTGCATATAGCGAGCACCACCAAATTCAGCTCCTGAAGTAATAATTGCTTCAACCGTTACGATTGACCCCAATTCCATTCCACGAGCTTCTGCAATTGTCATCACACCATCTGTACCTGTATCAATACCCAAATCAGCTGCGCTTCTTGGCAACAATTGGTAAGTATCTTGAAACTGCCCCATAATACCAGCTACTGCAAGTGCTTCTTCAGGAATTGCAGTTCCTCCAATGTCAGTACGACCATCCACACGCAAAGTATAGACTCCCATACCTCCACCAATAGTCACATCATAGTTCGTACTTCCGTCAGGGAAAGTACCCGTTTCTGGGAACATCACATCTTTGAAAGCTACCAACTGTGACTCATAAGCCTCAGAGTACCCTTCATTTGCTTCCAAAACCTTTGGCTCTGGCATAGCATTACCTGTACTCAAGATTTCAAAAGTAACATCTGCACCGACTTGTAATAAGTTATTGAATTCGGTCAAACCACCTGTGATTTCTACTTCATCACCAGGATTTGCAACTTCTGCCAAATCACTGTTGAATACAGCAATACCTGCTGTGGCATCTTGGAAATAACGAACACCGCCAAACTCACCGCCTGTGGTGATGATTCCTTTTACGGTCACAACAGAACCCAATTCCATCGCACGAGCTTCTGCAATCGTCATTCCACTGTTATCTTCACCACCCATGTCCATCAAACCTCTTGGCAACAACTGGTAGGTATCTTGAAATTGTCCCATGATTCCAGCCACCATTGTAGGTTCTTCTGGAATGGCACTACCTCCAATATCAGTACGACCATCTACACGCAAAGTGTAAGTACCCATGTTTTCGCCAATCATCACATCATAGTTGGTGCTGCCATCAGGAAACATGCCTGCTTCTGGGAACATCACATCTTTGAATGCTACCAATTGTGACTCATAAGCCTCAGAATATCCATCATTTGCATCCAAAATTTTTGGCTCGGGTACAGCATTACCCGTACTCAATATTTCAAAGGTAACATCTGCGCCAACTTGTAATAAGTTATTGAATTCGGTCAAACCACCTGTGATTTCTACTTCATCACCAGGATTTGCAACTTCTGCCAAATCACTGTTGAATACAGCAATACCTGCTGTGGCATCTTGGAA
>JBGCDY010000196.1:0-5232 GCA_045105835.1 Chitinophagales bacterium | reverse complement strand
GACATCATCACAAGTCAATGCACGACCAACATCAGCTCCTCCCGCTTCGCTTGCAAGTGCTCCCATCGTATCATCTGTGTAACTAAATGTCGTTCTTTTGATGTCCATATTCGTAACCGCAATCCCTTCGCAAATAGGTCCACATCCATTGTAAAAGAAAATTTCATATTGGCTACAAGCCCTAACTGTACTTCCTGTACAGCAAGGACAATCATAAATTACTTGAAAGTCGAATAGTTCTTCAAAACTACTGCAATCAGCTCCATTGTATTGAAGCGTGATCTCCCAACAATCAGTAATTTCGCCATCAATTGTCCCCCCATCTATTTCGATAAGAGTAGGAGAAACTTGGGTTATGTTTGCAGGCAATCCATTAATCGTTCCAGAAACGCCACTGATGTCAGCATTTGCATAAGAAACCTGTAATACTGCGCTTGACCCACTTGAACATTCTACGCCTGAAAAATCGTATTCATAGCAAAATGACATATCAAATGTACTACCTGGTGTTGTTACTACATCAGGCTCACCAATTCCTAGTGGAGCACCTGTTTGATAGTCTAAAATAGGGGCTACTGAGCCACTAGCTGTTGGCTGAACATTGTCACAGTGATCGGCATAATCTATATCCACTCCAAAGCCTGAACAAGTGAAAAAACCTTCACTTCCACAACCTGTACTTGCTCCACAATTAAGGCTGTATTCGAAGCTGATTACAAAATCATCTCCCAAGCCTAAATCATCCACTTCTCCATCGCCATCATAATCTACCAAACTTCCTGCAGTTGCACCTCCTCCAGTGAGTGCCGCAACATCAAAGGTATAAACACCACTATTGATACTTGTAGGAACGATTGGTGTGCCATTGAACTGAAAACTTGTTTCGTCAACCTCCGATGGTGGAGTATTGATTCCCGCACACCCTGAAGCAATGGTTACCAATAAATCTTTGGCATAACCAGCACCTGGTGCAAATTCAATACCATTGTTTGCAATAGTTATGTCTATTTGAGTAGGCGTACATACATCAGGAGGTGAAGGATTTGTGCTTGATGTAATAGTTAGATTAGGGTCTCCAAGAGCAAGGTTAAACCCATTTACCCTAAGTACCTCTTCACAAGAAGATCCGTCACAGCCCCATAAAGCAGTAAAATCAGAATTTTGATTGTCACATGTTGCAGTAATATTCTCAATAAAACTAAGTTGTTCGCCTTCATCAAAAGTATCTCCTAAACCCAATATAAGCAAATCAGCAGAGGAAATATCTACAGTAACTACGTCACTCACGATATTCAAGCTTCCTGATGGAATAACAATACTTCCTAAAGGACCTTGAACCGTGATGGAATTGAAAATAACTCCACCTCTAAAATTATTTTGGTAAGTAAAACTTTCTAAGCTCGCTTTGATACCGTCCTGTGAAATCACAACTGTTCTATCTATTGTCTGTCCTCCATATAGAGTTGGATAGTCAGGGCTAATAGACAAAATATTCAACGCTGGAGTAAAAATTTGTGTATTATACTCAAATGGAGTTAAATTTCCACTGCCATCATCGTGATTCAACACATAACTAATGTTCACAGGTAATGAATTATCAGTCAATGCCATTATGTCACAGTTCGCTGCAATAGGAATGTAGATACTAAAATCGCTACCAAAATCATTTAAATTAAAAATAGGTGTGTCTGTTGTAGAAGAACCGCTTTCGCCTGACACAATACTTGGAGGATCTGTTGTTACCCCTCCAATATAGGATAAACCAGAAGGTAAAGTAACAGTAAAACTACCGTTGGTAACAGTAGCAGAAGGTGAAACTAAAATAGATAATGTGTCACCTGCTGAAGAACATATTTGTAGGCTATCCAACTTTGGGATGCCTACCACAGAGGTATTTCTAAGGTCTGTTAGGTCAATGGTTTGTGCTTGTAAGTTGAAAAATACAGCACACCAAAGAAGAACTGAGGTATAGACTAATTTTTTCATGTTTGGACTTGTATAGATTAATGTTTTAAATTTAGATATAGCTTCTCCAGATCTTTGTCATTGTATTTTTGACATAGACGTTGTAAATAGACAAAAGAATCTGAATAGCAATCAATTAGAAATTGATTGCTTTGAAAAGTCAATAATTATAAAATTCCTTAATAAGTTGTTGATTATAAATAAACCAACTTGTTACATGAGGATTACATTATTGAGATTTTAGACTAATACTGTTTTCTTGATAAAGAATAAATAGAGAGGCTAGATGCTGAAATATTCGTGCGTTCATGATTTCATTATTTGTGTGTGTGTTATGAAAATGTGTGTCTGCCTTATTTATGCCAATAGTCATGCCATATTTCAGAAAACTCCTTTACTTATTTGTTTGAATTATTACCCCATTTGCTAAAATACTTATTTCTTTTAGGTTTAATTCAATGATTCTTTTTTATTATTCAGGTCTATTCCACGACAATCAATTTATTGAAAAAAAAAAAATATTAAGAACTAAAAAACAATTAATTATAAAATATAATAAAATAAATAAATCTAAAATTAAATCATTGAAAAAAAATAATATTCCATAAAAAAAATTATGTAAAAATAAAAAAATTGTCAATTAAAAACTTTTTTTTATGACTTAATAATGACAACTTTCTTTGTCAAATGCGTAGCACAACCTATTCGAGCTTTTCGCATTCGTGTCCAAAATTTTAAACAGCTTCAATGGCTGTATTTCATTTTTCTAACCATCCTGAAAAAAACATAGTCCTAAATCATATTTTTGATAAGTATTATTCGACGAGCGCAACATAAGCTTCGATAAATTAAACAATAAAATAAGTTAAATAGGAATTTTGAAAATTTGAAAAGATAAAGTGTTTAGAGAGCTAAAAGGATATAAAAACCCTGTATTTTTCGTATCTTTGAGCTATTGAAACACCTTCAAATAACAAGTAACTTATATAACCAAAACGAGCTTTATGGCTATTGACGAGAATATCATACAAATCAATATTGAGGAGGAAATGAAATCTGCTTATATTGATTACTCTATGTCGGTAATTGTATCCCGTGCTTTACCTGATGTACGTGATGGATTGAAACCTGTTCAGAGAAGGGTTCTTTTTAGCATGTCAGATTTAGGGTTGGGAGCAGGAAAACCTTTCAAAAAATCGGCAAGGATTGTGGGAGAATGTTTGGGTAAATATCACCCACATGGAGATTCTTCTGTATATGATGCAATGGTGCGTATGGCACAGCCTTGGTCTCTGCGTTATCCTTTGGTGGATGGACAAGGGAACTTTGGTTCGGTAGATGGTGATAACCAGGCTGCAATGCGTTATACAGAGGCTCGTTTGAAGCGCATATCGGAGGACATTCTAACCGATATCGAAAAAGACACTGTTGATTTCCGTTTGAATTTTGACGATAGTTTACAAGAACCAACCGTATTGCCTTCCAAAATACCAAACTTATTGGTAAATGGCGCAACAGGTATTGCAGTAGGGATGGCAACGAATATGTTGCCTCACAATTTGACAGAAATTGTTGATGGGA
Organism: Chitinophagales bacterium; assembly: GCA_045105835.1. Classification (GTDB taxonomy): domain Bacteria; phylum Bacteroidota; class Bacteroidia; order Chitinophagales; family UBA2359; genus JAUHXA01. The sequence goes on along the minus strand of JBGCDY010000196.1, from coordinate 1,686 downwards.
TTGTAGCTTATATTGACAACCCTGAGATTGACATAGATGGTTTGATGGAATATGTCAAAGCTCCAGATTTCCCGACAGGTGGTACCATTTATGGCTATGAGGGAATCAAAGAGGGTTTTAGTACAGGTCGTGGTCGAATTGTAGTGAGAGGAAGGTCTGATATTGAGTTGTATGGCAAAAACAAGGATAGGGAAAGAATCATTGTAACAGAGATTCCTTATCAGGTCAACAAGGCAAGATTGATTGAAAAAACTGCAGGATTAATCAATTCAAAACGCATTGAAGGTATTACTGCCATTCGTGATGAGTCAGATCGAAATGGAATGCGAATTGTCTATGAAATCCGCCGAGACACCAATGCACAAGTAGTTTTGAATCAACTTTACAAATACACTTACCTCCAATCCTCTTTTGGGGTAAACAATGTGTGCTTGGTCAAAGGTCGTCCACGTTTATTGAATCTCAAAGAGTTGATGCATTACTTTGTGGAATTTCGCCATGAAGTAGTCATTCGACGCACAGAATACGATTTAAAACAAGCAGAAAAGCGAGCCCACTTATTGGAAGGCTACTTAATAGCCTTAGATCACTTGGACGAAATCATCAAATTGATTCGTGGTTCTGCCAGTCCTGATATTGCCAAGCAAGGTTTGATGGATAGTTTTAACTTCAGCGATATTCAATCCAAAGCTATTTTGGATATGCGTTTGCAGCGATTGACCGCTATGGAACGTGACAAAATCAAACGTGACTACGAAGATATTCAACAGAAAATCGCTAATTTCAAAGAAATCCTTGGTAATGAATCCATGAGAATGGGTATTATTAAGAATGAATTAGCTGAGGTGAAAGCCAAGTATGGTGATGAACGCAGAACGGATATCGTAGCTGCTGAAGGAGAAATGAGCATCGAAGACTTAACCAATAATGAAAGAGTGGCAGTCTCCATTTCTCATTTGGGCTATATGAAACGCACGAGTTTGACCGAATATCGGGAGCAAAATCGAGGCGGAAAAGGTTCAAAAGGAACCGCTACTCGTGAAGAAGATTTTATAGAACATTTGTTTATTGGTTCAACACACGATTACCTTTTAGTATTTACTGAATTGGGTCGTTGTCATTGGCTGCGAACATACAGGATTCCAGAAGGAAGCAAAACTTCCAAAGGTCGTCCAATCCAAAATATCATTCAATTACCAAAAGAAGACAAGGTTCGGGCTTATCTGAACATTGCAGATTTAACAGACGAAGAATTCTTACAAAACCATTTTATTACCTTCTGTACAAAGAAAGGAGTCATCAAAAAAACTCCTTTGGTTGCCTTCTCTCGTCCTCGTCAAAATGGAATTATCGCCATTGGAATCAATGAGGGAGATACTTTATTGGAAGCTAAATTGACAAATGGACATTGTGACATTGTCTTGGGAATCCGATCTGGTCGTGCAATTCGTTTTCCAGAAGACACCGTTCGTTCTATGGGACGTACTGCTACGGGTGTTCGAGGCATAAGGTTGAAAGACAATGGCAAGGATGAAGTAGTCGGAATGTTGTGTATAGACAGACGATTTGCTCACGATACGACTGTTTTGGTAGTAGCGGAGAAAGGATATGGTAAGCGAACAAACGTTGAAGAATATCGAGTAACCAATAGAGGCGGAAAAGGTGTTAAGACAATTAATGTAACTG
>JBGCDY010000195.1:0-8159 GCA_045105835.1 Chitinophagales bacterium | reverse complement strand
CTTTCTCGGCTTTCAGAAACCTTACTTTCTTCCAAACCGCTGTTTTTCTTCAATTGCCAAGTCTTAGCTTTTTTATAACCATACTTCTCTGTATCAATTACTAAATTTCCATTGTTTGAAGGAATCAGTTTGAATTGATAGGTATTAATCAGGTTGTCTTCATTGGTTTTGAATGTCAATCCACCAGATAAAGAATCAGAATATTGGCTTCCATGATGCAAAAAGCCGTCTGCTTTGCCATGACTCACCACATAAGTCTGCAATCTTTTCTCGTACAATTGATTGACCAACTGAAAGAATTGCACAAAATTGGATTTACCAGCTCCATTTACACCTAATAGTAGGTTGAGAGGCTGCAATGTGAGAGTGGCTTCTTTGATGGATTTGAAGTTTTTTATTTGGATTTTTTGTAGGGTCATTTTGAGGTTGGTTTTAAAATTCATTGTTTAAAATTTGCACTAAAAATTACCCTTACAACTCCTCAACCAACTCAATAATCATCTCCTTCTGTGCCTTCAACATCTTCAAAATAAAAACCAAATCCTCCATTCCCTCACTATTGTAGGCTTTGGAAATATAGTAGCGATTATCTTTCAATCGCACAAAAAACCAAAACCTTCCCACAATGTAAATTCCATACAAAGGAAGATGTCCGAACGAAATAGGTTTGGGGTTGAATAAAGTAGCTTTTGGTTTTTCGTTGTTGAGTAATTGAGCCACACAAAGCGTAACCAAAAGCTGTCCAACAGGGTCATTAGAAGCGTCCTTCTCCTTTTTGTACTCGTGGATAAAAAAGAAAGGATGTGTAGGCGTGTGCAAACCTTTCGCTACCATCCATTCCACTTTTCCTTGAAGAATATTCTGATTATAGACAATTTTCATGTCTCTTTCTGCAAAAGAAAGCACCTCAAAATCATACAAATCAAAATCAACCAATTCCACCATTGGGCTGATGAATTTTTCTCTCAATTCTTGTTCATTCCAAGTCCTAACCAATAGGTTCAATTTTCGATTTAACTTCTTCAATATTCCTTCCTCTTGTTCACTAACTTGGACATTTTCGGCTCGCTGCAACCATTCTGTCAAATATCCTTCGTCCTTCAATTGTTGCTTCAATCCAAAAGCTTTCACTGCCATATCTTCCGTAAAAGAAGAAAACTTATAAACAGGTAGGTTCTTTTTTATCTCACTCATACCAAATGTGTTTTCGATAAAAATAAACAAATAGATGGACGTACACAAAATATTCGCAGTGAATAGTTTTGAAAACCAATAACCAGTTACCAATCTACTAATCACCAAACTACCCCGCCCAATTCGCCCTATCTAGCGTCCGAAACTGAATCGCCTCTGCAATATGCTCAAAAGTAATATTTTCCTCCCCTGCCAAATCCGCAATCGTTCGAGCGACCTTCAAAATACGGTCATAAGCACGAGCCGATAAGCCCAGTTTTTCCATTGCAGATTTGATGAGGTTTTGGCTCAATTTGTCGATTTTACAAACCTTTCGCACCATATTTGCAGGCATTTGGGCATTGGCATGAATGCCTTTCAAGGATTCAAAACGCTTTCCTTGTAGTGTTCTTGCGACTACTACCCTTTCTCGAATCCCTTCACTTTTTTCGCCTTCCTTTTCACTCGCCAATTCTTCAAAAGAAACGGGTGTCACCTCCACATGCAAATCAATGCGGTCTAAAAGAGGCCCCGAAATTTTGTTCAAGTATTTTTGGACAATGCCAGGCGCACAGACACAATCTTTGTCAGGATGATTGTAATAGCCACAAGGGCAAGGATTCATAGAAGCCACCAACATAAAATTGGCAGGATAATCCACTGACATTTTCGCCCTCGAAATCGTCACCTTCCTATCCTCCATCGGCTGCCGCAAAACCTCCAATACTGCCCGTTTGAATTCGGGTAACTCATCCAAAAACAAAACGCCATTGTGCGCCAAAGAAATTTCACCAGGTTGTGGGTTTCCTCCACCACCCACCAAAGCCGCATAGCTAATCGTGTGGTGAGGCGCACGAAAAGGACGAGTCGCAATAAGCGAAGTGTCTCTCGGCAACTTACCTGCCACGGAATGTATCTTGGTGGTTTCGAGGGCTTCGTGTAGGGTCAATGGCGGAAGAATACTCGGCAATCGCTTTGCCAACATGGTTTTACCCGCACCAGGAGGACCAATCAAAATAACATTGTGACCACCAACAGCTGCAATTTCTAAAGCCCGCTTGATGTTTTTTTGCCCCTTTACATCCGAAAAATTGAAGAGCGCATCTCCAGCACTTGCATTGAATTCATCTCTCGTGTCTATCTTCAAAGGTTTTAACTCAGATTCCCCCAAAATAAAACCTACAACCTCCGAAATATGCTCAACTCCATACACCTCCAAATCGTTCACAATTGCGGCTTCACGGGCATTTTGTTTGGGAAGGATAAAACCCTTGAACTTTTCTTTTCTGGCTCGAATCGCAATGGGTAATGCTCCTTTGATGGGACGAAGTGTACCATCCAAAGCCAATTCTCCCATAATGATATATTTTTCAATATCCTCCACTGCTTTTCTCAGTTGATTACTTGCCGACATAATGCCTATCGCAATGGTCAAATCATAAGCGGAGCCTTCTTTGCGGATATCAGCGGGAGCGAGATTGGCAACGATTTTTTGGCGGGGCATTCGGTAACCATTGTTTTTGAGAGCGGCTTCAATGCGGTGTTGTCCTTCTTTGACGGCTGCATCGGGCAGTCCCACAAAAAAATAATGTGGCTGTCCTCCATCTACATTCACCTCCACTTTTATCAATGTCGCATTGACTCCATGCACAGCGCCTCCATGCGTTTTTGCTAAGCCCATAGTAGTTTATTTTGGTTTTATTTTTTTGTTATTGTCTAAAATTCGATTAAAGATAGGGATTTTACAAATATTTTTTGACTCTAAAAAATAACGCCCCTTACTTGCGCACATACCGAGTTCTCGGCACAAGTTATGCAATACGTGTTGTCGTTTGCAACGACTTATTCTAAACACGTTATCATACTTCAAATCTACTCGCGCGCATTTGCAATGCGTGTGTACTATGCCCTTTGCAACGACTTATCAAACCATCACTCTACCATCCACTTTCTTACTGTATACTCTTTTCCATTCTGCAATTTTAGCCAATACATTCCTCTCGGCAATTCCTTTGCAGCAAGTGGCAATTGGTAAATACCTGCGTTTTGTTGACCTTGTTTTAGTTCCCAAACGACTTGCCCCATTGTATTTTGAAGAGAAAGAGTGACGTTTGAAGGAGTATTCAATTCGTATTGCAGGGTACTTTGGGAAGAAGTAGGATTGGGGAACAATTGAAGGTCAAAAACCTCATTATCTACTTTTTGAATATTAGTTGGATTCCACTCTACATCGGTAATCGAAATATCATCTATCAACAGTGCATCTCCACTTGGGGTAATGTTTCGGAAAACAATATGCCCCCTTCGACTTTCCAATCCAGAAATATCCACGGCATGGGCTACAGGAGCAATATAAGACTCGTTTTCTACTCTCAATATCAACTCCGTTTCTAAACTTGCTACATTGTCGGCACTAGGTGTTTCTTCGACAAATAAGACTTCATAACTGTCAGGATACTCTCCAAAAGTGGTAGAAATGGCTCGCCACACCAATTTTCCCTGACCTCCAAATACCATTTGTGGCAAAACCATCCAATCATCCGCAGGCCCTCCGTCGTTTTCGTACCAAGACAAACTCATGGCTACATTACTATTGCTTCCCAACAATTCAGAACCAACTACTATCCAAGCAGAGTCTATAAACAAAGAATCTACTTCCTGAGCAGGCATCAGCCCATCGGCATTGATAAGGATAAAATCATCAGGCATCCCACGTTCGAAATCTTGTTCATAAATGGATTGTGCAAATAATTGCCCGCATTGAAGGAATAGTACGCATTGAAGGAAAAAAAATAAAATTCTAACCATGGTTTTAAATATGAATTGATGAAGTAGTATTGAAGGTTCTTTATGATTGAGTATCACAAAACTTAGTAGTTTTTTTCAAAATAAAGAAGTCTACCTGAATTTTCCTACTCTTTACCCTTCTTTTTACAAAAAAGCACAAGTTTGAAGGGCTATCTACCTTTTTTTCTATCTTGTTGTCAAAATCCAACCCGATGAAAAAATTAATTCAACTCTTTCTTATCCCCTTCCTTTTTGGGATTGTGGCTTGTGAAAGCGAAGTCGATATTGAAGATATTGATACTTGTCCCTCCTATTCTGCTGATGTTCACCTGACATTGGGCAATCCAAGCGAAGCGAGTCTAACGGACAACGACAATTTCCTCTATGTTTTTGATGGCTATTCTTTGTCCTATAATTGCAGCAAAGGCACTCCCAATTGGGTGAGCTGGCATTTGGACAGTAAATGGTTGGGGGAAATTCCTCGCCAAAACAGCTTCAAGGCTTATGACCTCTATCCCTCTGGCTGCAATACGGTTGTGACCAAAGATTATACAGGAAGTGGATTTGATAGAGGACACAATTGCCCTTCGGCAGACCGTACTTGCTCAGTTATTAAAAATGAAGAAACTTTTTTGATGCTCAACATCATTCCTCAAGCTCCTGATGTGAATCGGGGTTTGTGGGCAGATATCGAAGATTTTACCAGAGAACTGACCGATGGCGGCAATGAGGTCTATGTTATTATGGGTACTTATGACGAAGGCGGCACGGGCGACAATGGCTATCGAAAATTTTGGTCGGATGGAGAATTGACCGTTCCCCGCTATTTGTGGCGCGTGATGATTGTTCTGCCAGAAGGAAGCAATGATTTGAAGCGACTGGGAGAAGATACCAGAGCGATTGCTGTCTGGGTCGAAAACAAAAATTCTGCCGACCAAAAGCCTTGGCATGAATACATTACCACCATTGACGAGATTGAATCCCGAACGGGTTATGACCTATTGAGTGAGGCTTCGGACGGGCGGCAAGCGATTATTCAAATCAAAAGAGATGAAGGTCCTTTTTAGAAAAAACATAAATACGTAGAGGCGTTGCAATGCAACGTCTCCGCAAATACACCTGAAAAACGTACAAATCCCAAACACATGTAGACGTTGCAGTGCAACGTCTCTACAACAACACATAAAAAAATGAACACATTAGAATGGTCAGATTTCACCAAAGTTGAAATGCGGGTCGGTACAGTCCTTGAAGCCGAGCCCTTCAAAGAAGCCCGAAAACCTGCTTACAAAATGCAAATAGACTTTGGGGAATACGGTATCAAAAAAACTTCTGCTCAAATCACCCAACTTTATGACCCCAAAGATTTGATAGGAAAACAGGTGATTGCAGTTGTCAATTTTCCGCCCAAACAAATCGCCAACATCATGAGTGAATGTTTGGTGTTGGGAGCGGTAGGTGAAAACCATTTCGTGACACTACTACACCCAGAACGAAAAGTTGAAAATGGGCTTAGAGTCGGGTGATTTTAGATGGGATTATCCTAAAGCAGCCATAAAATTGACGGTGGAATAAGTTATTCCTTCAAAAAGTTATTATTTTGTTCCATCAACAAACATTAACACTAACTATACAATCTCAAATGACAGCAATTTTATCATTTTTAGCATTTACAATAATGGTGGCGGTGATTTCGTACATGGCGACCAAAGGAACCAACGAAGAGTCTTCGGATGGTTATTTTTTAGGAGGGCGAAGTTTGACTGCGGGAGTCATTGCAGGTTCGCTCTTGCTGACCAATTTATCTACTGAACAAATCGTAGGACTCAACGGACAGGCATATTCCGAAGGACTTTTGGTGATGGCTTGGGAAACCCTTGCAGCAATAGCAATGGTGGTGACTGCGGTATTCTTACTCCCTCGATACTTGAAAGGAGGTATTACGACAGTGCCACAATTTTTGGAAGAACGATACGACAAAACGACCAAAAGCATCACCTCTGCTTTGTTCTTGTCGGGTTATGCAATCGTGTTTTTACCCATCGTTTTGTACTCTGGTTCATTGGCGATTTCCACCATGTTTGACCTTCCGACCATGCTCGGCATTTCCCTGACGGCTTCTATATGGCTCTGTGTTTGGGGCATTGGAATCATTGGGTCTATTTATGCGATTTTTGGAGGCTTAAAAGCCGTTGCGGTTTCGGATACCATCAACGCCGTTGGTTTGTTGGTGGGTGGATTGATGATTCCCGTTTTTGGATTGATGCACATTGGCGATGGCAACATGATGGCTGGACTCAGCACCTTAATGGCAGAAGCTCCCGAAAAATTCAATTCTATTGGAGGAAGTGATGCCTCTGTGCCTTTTGCCACGATTTTTACGGGTATGATGCTCGTTCAGTTGTTTTATTGGGGTACAAATCAAGCAATTATCCAACGCGCTTTGGCTGCAAAAAACTTGGAAGAAGGGCAAAAAGGCTTGCTTTTGGCGGCTTTCTTCAAAATATTGGGGCCTTTGATTGTGGTTTTACCAGGTATCATCGCCTACCAAATCTTTGAAGGAAACTTAGAAATGGCAGACCAAGCTTATCCCAAATTGGTAAGTACCGTCTTGCCTGTTGGGTTGGTGGGATTCTTTGCGGCGGTTTTGTTTGGAGCGATTTTGAGTTCCTTCAACAGTGCTTTGAATAGCTCGGTGACGCTCTTTGGCTTGGACATTTACAAAGCCTACATCAACAAAGATGCGGATGAAAAAACAATCGTCAAACAAGGGAAACGTTTTGGAATTGTTTTGGCAGTCTTGGCGATGTTCATTGCGCCTTTTATCGCCAATGCACCCGATGGATTGTTTGGCTACCTGCAAGAGGTGAATGGCTGTTACAGTATTCCGATTTTGACGATTATTGTAGTGGGCTACCTCACCAAAAGAGTGCCTGCGATTGCTGCAAAAGTTGCGATTTTTTCAGGTGTTGTTTTGTATTCGATTAGTCAGTTTATTTTGAAGCCTTTTGTAGTTGGTGCAGATAACTATCCTCATTTCCTACACGTTATGGCTATTTTGTTTGTCTTGAATGTGAGCATCATGTTGGTAATCGGCAAATTGAAGCCTCGTGAAGTTGCATTTGAATTGGCTTATACCGAACAGGTTGACATCACACCTTACAAGAATTTGAAATTATTTGGTGGAGCAATTTGTGCAATAGTGATTTTCATTTACATTTATTTTGCACAGTAGTGATTGGTGACCAGTAATTGGCGATTGGTCAAATAATTGATTTACAAAGAAGCGAATCTTGTCCGAATTTGGAGGAGATTCGCTTTTGTATTTTAGCACTTCAATAATTGAAGAATCAGTCTAAAAAGGGAACAAAATTGAGTATTTTTGTAGAAAAAGACACACATGGAACAAAGACTCTCGATTATCACCTTAGGCGTTGAAAATCTGCAAGAAGCAGAAAAATTTTATCTCGAAAAGTTCGGCTGGACAAAAAGCCCACAAAGCAGTGACAACATTACTTTCCTTCAATTGAATGGACTGAAACTGGCACTCTATCCAAGAGAGAAACTGGCGGAAGATGCTGGAATTGAAGCTGCAAAAAATGGCTTCAATGGTTTTACCTTGGCATATTGTACCCGAACAGAAGAGGAAGTAGATGACTTATTTGCCGATTTTGAAGCGAAAGGTGTGCGGATTCTGAAACGTCCTGAAAAAGTATTTTGGGGTGGTTATAGTGGGTACATTGCAGACCCTGATGGGAATTTGTGGGAGATTGCTTTTAATCCGTTTTTGAAGATAGATGAGGTGGGGAATATTGAATAAATTCATATGCAGACTCGAACAAGAAAGCTTAATAGAAAGGAATCTTACTTGATAATAGAAAGCCCATAACAGACTGGAAAAAACAGACAAAGCATTCGACAATATTGTTCAGGGAATTTATAAAATGATTATTGCATTGAAAACAAAAGACAGCAAAATCTTCTATAGAGAAGGAAACAGTCATACAAGAAGAAGAAATACCTTTAAAAGTAGTGCAAAAAACCGCTCCAAAAGTGATTAAAACTCCAAAATACCCGCTTCAAATTCAAAAACTGCTGCAAGATATGGTCTCGGTAGAAGGGGGAAGCTTTATGATGGGTTCTGAAAAACGTAATGATGAAAAACCTATCCACAAAGTAACTCTTCCCACTTTTCAAAT
>JBGCDY010000194.1:0-28573 GCA_045105835.1 Chitinophagales bacterium | reverse complement strand
TCCGCAATTTGTCAATGCCCATCTGGGTCATGATACTCACCAACCGAAACATCTCTTCATAGGTCATCAGTTCCTTGCGTGCCACATAGTCAATTCCCTCTTCTGGCATGCAATAGAAGCACCGCAAATTGCAGCGGTCTGTGACTGCCAATCGGAGATAATTGATGGGGCGTTGGTGATTGTCGTAAAGTGTCATGTTTGCGTTTTTAGCTAAGATAGAACTATTGTAGTCAATGAAAATGATAATCGAAATAAAAAGGGTTTTAACAAAAATTAGGAGAGCAAGATTTTGATTCTAATATATTTATAATTGATTGGTTAATTATCTGGTAGGTATTTGTTTATGAAAAGAAAATTAAAAGATTTTGAAATATATGTGCAAATTATGAGATAAGATCTAATAATTACCTATTCAGAACGCTCAGTGTGGATTAAAAGTTGGTAACTTAATCATTAAAACAGATAGCTTTTTCCTAACTTGCAATTCTTTTGTCATAAACCGACTTTTTTTTTATGAACCAGATTCAATTAATAGTAGAAGCACTCAAAAATATCAGAACTGTTGGTACAGTCACTTTTAGCTCACAAGCATTGGTCAAAAAAATGATTGAGCCTGTTGATTTTGAGAACGCTAAATGTATTGTGGAATTAGGAGCAGGTAATGCTTGCATCACGAAAGGGTTGCTCAAAAAAATGAAAAAAGATACGACATTGCTTTCCTTCGAAATCAATGACCGTTTTTATAATTTGATGAAAGAAATGGGCGATTCCCGCCTAAAACCCATACATGATTCAGCAGAACACCTTGAAGCTTATTTGGATCAATATGGATTCGAACATGCTGATTATGTGGTTTCGGCACTTCCTTTGGTTTGGTTCAGTGATGAATTGAATGAGAAGATTCTAAAAGCCGTACAGAAACGTTTGAAGCCTGGTGGAATATTTGTTCAGTTATCCTACAAACCAAAAACTTACAAGAAATTTGAACACTACTTTGGTAAAATAAAAACCCGTTTTTGCTTGTGGAATTTCCCTCCTGGTTTCGTATTTGCTTGCCCAAAAGTGGCTGCAAAGGAACTTGTTTCTGCTGAAAGTGGTTCGGTGAAAATGAAAAAAACTAGATAGTATTGTAAGTTGCAATTCTGTTGAGGTTGCCGATTGGTTTTTAAAATGATTATTTACGAGATTACATGAGCAGACAAGATTTTACGATACTCTATGTAGACGATGAAAGGCATAATCTTGTTTCTTTCAAAGCTGCTTTTAGGCGACAATACAATGTGTTGATTGCCCAAAGTGGGCAAGAAGGGATTGAGATGATGCGGGAGAATACAGTGAATTTGGTCATTAGTGATCAAAGAATGCCAGAGATGACTGGGGTTCAGTTTTTGGCGCATATACTACCTGAATATCCTGAGACCATTCGTATGGTACTCACTGGATTTAGCGATGTGGAAGCTATTATTGATGCCATCAATAAGGGGCAAGTTCTTAGGTATATCACCAAGCCGTGGAATGAGACCGAACTGCGAATGACCATCGAAAATGCGAAACAGCTATTTGAATTGCAGGAGAAAAACAAAGAGTTGGTAAATGATTTACGCCTCAAAGTGGCAGAGCAGGAAAAGACATTGCGGCTGTTTATGAAATATGTGCCTGAACCAGTGGTGGAGAAGGCTTTGGCAGAATCTGAGGAGACGATATTTGATGGCGAACAACGGGAAATAGCCGTGCTGTTTTGCGATATTCGTGGTTTTACTCCTTTGACCGAAATGTTTGAACCCAAAGAGATTGTTAAGCTTTTGAACTCCTATTATACTTTGATGACAGAATGTGTGAAAAAACACAGCGGATCGGTCAATCAGTTTGTAGGAGATGAAGTTTTTGCCACTTTTGGTGCGCCGATAGCGTATTCTGATAATGAAAAAAATGCGGTTTTTTGTGCCTTAGACATGATGCGAAGCCTCAAAAAACTCAATGAAATGTTTGCCCCAAAATTTAATACCGAAATCAAAATTGGTATTGGCATCAACTCAGGTGAAGTCGTGGCGGGAAATATGGGTTCGGAAGATAGAATTGGCTACTCAGTTACGGGCGATACCGTGAATACAGGTAAACATATCGAATCTATCACCAGAGATTATCCCAATTCGATCCTTATTAGTGAAGGAGTATATAACGTAGTTGAAAACTTGGTGAACACAGAGGCATTTGAACCCTTGTATCTTAAAGGGAAAAAGGATAAAATATCGGTTTATAAAGTATTGGGTGCAAAATGAAATACAGAAATATTTATGAGATAGATACATTGCTAAGCTTCCAAAACCAAGGTTATGGTTTGGAGGGCTGTGTGGTACAAGGAGTAAATTTTGAAGACAGTGATTTGGAGTGGGATAGAATGCAGGTGAAAGGAGCCGTTTTTTTGGGCTGCCGATTTCCTTCAATGTCGATTGAATTTCAATTGCGAGGAGGAGGAGCCTTGATATTTCCGCCCATCGAACAAGTTCCCTATAATCCCTATCGGGCTACACTCTACAGCTGGCAAGAATTGATGCGTATAGATTCGGGGGGAGTCACCCACGATGAAGTTCTATACAACCATTTTGTCAAACAGAACAAGCACTCTCCCGATATTCTGGAGAGTTTGGCACAGCGTATACACGACCATGCCATTGATGATGCACTAGCAGAAATCCTTGTGGATGCCAAAACAGGTAAGCGAAAACGAATCGTTGGAATTATGGGTGCACATGGCGCACTACGAACCGATCCAAATTTCCGAAAAGTAGCAGAAACGGCTTATCTATTGGCACAGGATGGTTATTTTGTCGTCAGTGGTGGTGGACCAGGAATGATGGAAGCCACCAATTTAGGTGCATATTTTGCGAACCAACCCTTTGAAGCCTTGGAGTGGGCAATTGAGACTTTGGCAGAAGCTCCTCATTATACCAATGAAGGCTATATGGAAGCTGCAATGAAAGTAGTCGAGCGTTTTCCGATGGGCAATGAAAACTTGGCGATTCCTACTTGGTTTTATGGACATGAACCCAGCAATTTGTTTGCCACTGCAATAGCCAAATACTTCTCCAATAGTTTGCGAGAAGATGGTTTGTTGGCGATATGTTTGCATGGAATTGTATTTGCACCAGGTAGTGCAGGTACAAGGCAGGAAATATTTCAGGATGCGACCCAAAACCACTATGGGACATTTGACTATTTCAGTCCCATGGTTTTTTTAGACAAACATTTTTACGAAGAAGAAACCAATATTTATCCTCTGGTTCAATTCCTCGCCAAAGATCGAGCCTACCAAAACATGCTGCACATTACAGACAGTCCAAGTGATGTTTTGGATTTTATTCGATTACATCCGCCTGTAAAGAAATGAGCATAGGAACACTTCAAAATAAGTTTGCAAATAATTACTGCAATCCTGCTGAAACATTCAACGGTTTCTGTTACACTGTTTTTTTTAATTTTTATTCTCATTTTAATTCCTAATTTCCATTCTTCACTTCAATTTTATGCTCCCAATATGGTAATGCTCAATCAAATAACTGGAAACCTTGTAGATGTATTGAACAAGCGCATCTATCCCGCCAAACTCACCATCGAAAAAGGAGTGATTACCTGTATTGAAGAAACCGAAGGCACCTACGATCAGTATTTGATGCCTGGTTTTGTGGATGCCCATGTCCACATCGAAAGTTCCATGCTTACACCTACCGAATTTGCACGATTGGCAGTCACACATGGCACAGTCGCAACCGTTTCTGACCCACACGAAATAGGGAATGTCTTGGGTGTGGCAGGCGTAGAATACATGTTGGAGAATGCAAAAAAAACGCCCTTCAAATTCTATTTTGGCGCACCTTCTTGTGTTCCTGCAACGACTTTTGAGACCGCAGGAGCAGTGATTGATGTGGCGGATGTGGATTATTTGCTGCAAAAAAAGGAAATCAAGTATTTGAGCGAAATGATGAATTTCCCTGGTGTTTTGTCAGGGGACGAAGAGGTGATGGCAAAAATTGCTTTGGCAAAAAAGTATGGCAAACCTGTAGATGGTCACGCGCCAGGTTTGAGGGGAGAAGCTGCAAAACAATACATCGCAGCAGGCATCAGCACAGACCACGAATGTTTTACCTACGAAGAGGCATTGGAGAAGCTGCAATATGGTATGAAAATCATCATTCGGGAAGGCTCGGCTGCCAAAAATTTTGAAGCCCTGATTCCACTTTTAGACGAGCATTATGAAAACATGATGTTTTGCAGTGATGATAAACACCCCAATGATTTAGTAATTGGCCACATAGATGAACTCGTAAAAAGGGCATTGAAAAAAGGCATGGATTTGATGAAGGTACTTCAGGTCGCATGTATCAATCCTGTATTGCATTATGATTTGGAAGTAGGCTTATTGCGAGAAAATGACCCTGCTGACTTTATTGTTGTCAATAATTTGACAGATTTCAAAATCGAACAGACTTATATTGAAGGAGAACTGGTGTCTGAAAATAGAAGGTCTTTGTTAGATTATGTTTCTGCAAAAACACCTAATAATTTTCATGCAAAAACGAAACCTTTAGAAAGTTTATCCGTACAAGATATATCAAAGAATAGCGAGATTAAGGTAATTGAAGCTTTAGAAGGGCAATTAATTACCAATATTTTGCATTCGAAAGTGAAAATTGAGAACGAAGCGTTGGTCTCTAATATTGAAGAAGATGTATTGAAATTGGTGGTCGTAAATCGTTATGAAGACGCTCCTCCAAGTATTGCATTCATCAAGAATTTTGGTTTTAAAAAAGGAGCAATAGCTTCTTCAGTAGCCCACGATTCGCACAATATTATAGCAGTTGGAGTGAGTGATGAAGATATCTGCAAAGCCATCAATCTATTGATTGAAAACAAAGGCGGTTTATCTTTGGCCCAAGGTGATACACAGGAAGTTTTGCCGCTACCCATAGCGGGAATTATGACTCCTGAAAATGCCTACAAAGTCGCTCAACAATACACCAAACTCGATAAGATGACCAAGAAAATGGGAACTACATTGTATGCGCCCTATATGACACTGTCTTTCATGGCATTGCTCGTAATTCCAAGTCTCAAACTAAGCGACAAAGGATTATTTGATGGTAATGATTTTACTTTCACAGAATTGTTTGTCTAAAGATTACGAAGCCCCAGAAATGTTGTTAGCCCACAATATTTCAATTAGCTCGAAAGAGCCTACATGAACTAAATCCCCCCCCATTCCTACAAAATGCTTGCATTTGAGTGTTTTTTAATGTTTCATTAGTAACATTCAAGTGATTAATTGCGTACATATATGTGAATATAGCGTTCATTCAGGGAAAACTTGACTTGCTATTCACCTATAAAATTCAGATTCAAACATTGACTTAATTTTTGGACAAAAAACATTCGTATTTTGTTGATGATTGGTTTTTGTATTGTTTTTGGAAGCATTTTTCAAGCTCGCTCAAGGACAAAATTCCATAAATATTCAATAGATCAGCAATATTTTTTGTGATAATAAACAACAACATAAACTATATCCTAACTAGCTTTTGCAGACTGGTTTTGGTTCTCCTTGTCTTCACTCAAGTGATGTTTGCCGACAATGGTGAACTGGAATTCAGGCACTTGCAGATTGAAGATGGTTTACCCAGCTCTACGGTTTATACCGTGATGCAGGACTCAGAGGGGTATATGTGGTTTGGAACGGACATAGGATTGAGTAGGTACGATGGGTATCGGTTTGTGAACTATACCATCAAGGATGGCTTGCCCAGCAATGATATTCTTGAATTGGCACAGGATGGAGAAGGACGGATTTGGATGATGTCTTTGGGGGCTTTGGCTTACTATCAAAACGACAAAATCCATTTGGTAGACACACTTCCTGGAGTACAAGACAATCCCGTAGAATCTCTATTGGTGGATGCCTATCAAAATATATGGTTCTCTGCGGCTAAAAAACTGTTCACCATCAAAGCAGACGGCACTTTCATAGAGCATTCTCTCGAACAATGCAATACGACAAAAGGAGCTGCTTATCTGCAATTTGCAGAAGAAAATGGTGATGTTTGGATTTACCGCAATCGGTATATGATTGTTTACAATCTCCAACAAAACACGATTCGCTGCAAAAAAATCAATTTCCGTCCCGACTTTGGCTCTAAAATGAAAAGCGCCAAGACGAGTGACGGCAAACTTTGGTACACAAGTCGTGTAGGGTTGATTGTGAAGGATGGGGATAGCGAAAAATTGGCTGCTTTTTTATCTGATTCAGGTACAATACCCCATCATGTCAATTCTTTTTTGGAGGAAGAGGATGGTAATTTTTGGATGTCAAGTTTGTCCAATGGCTTGAGTTATTTTGAAGAATCGGATTTGTGTTTTGACCAATCTCGTCAATATTTGAAGGACAAACGCATCAGTCGCATATTGAAGGACAAAGAAGGAAACCTGTGGTTTTCCTCTATGGGAAATGGTGTTTATTTCATTACACAAAATGCCAAATCTGTTCAGAATATCAGTGCGGAAGATGGACTTCCCGAACCACAAATACATCGAGTATGGGTAGACTCTTCAAATGAAAAATTGTGGATTGGTACGGCAGACGAATACGTTCACAGTTACCACAATGGAATCTTAGATACGCTCTTGTATGGTACCGATAGCAGTTATTTTCGAATAACCGACATCGTAGAATTGCCCAACAAAGCCATTGTTTTTGCTACCGAAGCAGGTTTGTACATGAAAGACCAATCGAGTTTGAAGAAAATCAGTACGATTTCTTTGGCTCTAAAATCTCTATATGTCGAAAACGAAGAATACTTGTGGGTAGGAGGGTCAAGTTTTGCCTATAAATTACCTATAGACAGTCTTTTGAATCTCAATCTCAAGCAGAATGAGATGATTCACCTCGCACCTTATGGTATTCACAAAAGTAGGGTACACAGCATTGTGGCAGATGGAAATGGAAATGCTTGGATGGGCAACAATTCAGGATTGATGTATTATGACGGAGTTGAAAAAGCCATAAAAGAAAGCACGCATCCTATGCTTCAATTCAGCATTGCGGATATGCACCTTCAAAAAGATGAGAACTTGCTGTGGGTTGCTACCTATGGAGGAGGAGTCATGGTCAAACATGGAGAGCGGGTTAAAAATATCAGTACCGACAATGGATTGGTTAGTAATGTTTGCAATCAAATCCATTTTGGGGAAGACGGTATTTGGATTGCTACGAATCAAGGCGTGGTCAAAATCAGCGAATATGATTTTCATGCCAATACTTTTGAAATTCAACATTACAACAGAAGTGATGGATTGTTGAGCGATGAAATCAATGGTATTTATACCCTTGGCAGCAAAGTTTATGCGGCAAGTAGTCGAGGGGTTTCTATTTTTGATGAAGCAAAAATACACGACAACAATGTTCCGCCAGAAGTATTCATCACCAACATTAGTATTGGAGAGCACGACACGACTTTGGTCGAAAAACTTGATTTGGAATACGAACAAAACAATTTAAAAATAGACTTTGTGGGGCTTTCCTTCCAAAGTGACCAACAGATTACCTACTACTACAAAATGAAGGATTTGGACAATGAATGGCTGCGTACAGAAGCCACAAGCGTTCAATATCCTGCATTGCCATCGGGCAAGTACCGTTTTGAAGTCTATGCCATGAATAAGGCAGGCATCAAAAGTTTGGACATTGCTTCTTTTGATTTAAAAATCAATGTGCCTTTTTGGAGAGCATGGTGGTTTAGGGCAATGATTGGGGCGATTATAGTAGCGGTTTTATACCTTTGGCTAAAAATGGTTTTGTCAGAGAAACAGCGGAAACGCCTTTCTATGATGGTGGCTGAAAAGACAATGGAACTCAAACAAAATGTGCAAGAATTGAAGCGCTCCAATAAGAAGTTGGAAGAGTTTGCTTTCATTGCCTCACATGACCTCAAAGAGCCTTTGCGAACAGTTGCGAGCTATGTTCAACTTTTGGAGTATCGCTACAAAAAACAGTTGGATGCAGATGCTTTGGAATACATTGATTTTGCGGTTAGAGGAGTGAAACGAATGCAGTCTTTGATTGACGATTTACTTCGGTTTTCTGTCATGGACAGAGGCGCACACAATCCACATGCTATCGACCTGAATGATACTTTAAATGGTGTCTTGGACGAATTGTCAGATTTTTCGGACACGCACAATGCCGAAATTCGCCATGCTTACCTTCCCAAAGTCGTGGCAGACCCTCAATACATGCGCCAATTGTTCCAAAACCTTATCAACAATGCCATCAAGTTCAACAACAGTGCTGTGCCAATAGTGGAGGTAAACTATGAAGAGAGAGCTGATGATTGGCTCTTTATGGTCAAGGACAATGGTATTGGAATCGAACAAGACTACATAGACAAGGTGTTTGTGATGTTCCAACAACTGCACAGCATCGACAAGTTTTCGGGAACAGGAATCGGTCTGACCATCTGCAAAAGAATCGTCGAAAAACACGATGGTGAAATTTGGATTGAATCACAACCCGAAAAAGGCACAACCGTCTTTTTTACCATCAAAAAACTGCGTATCCCAATAGAAACTGCCGCACCCGCAGCAGCTCAGTAGACAAATTTCTTCCTTCAATTACTTCAAACACTTTTTGGGTAAGGGCGATTTCAGTCGCTGACAAGTTCTGCAAGAATTGATTTTGCAATGTGTGAAAAAAATGGTAAGTTCATTCAGCAAAAATCAAGACCTACAAAACATGAAAATCTTCATCACTCACGCCCTTCAAGACGACTTCTACTTCCAACAACTACTCAAACACCTTCATCCCCTTCAACAGCAAGGATTGATTGAAGTGGAACATTCCCAAAAAATATTGGCGGGCTACAAAACCAAAGAAACACTGAGGGAGCAACTTGCATCAGCAGATATTATCATGCCTTTGTTGAGTGCCGATTTTCTGGTGGAGGAGGCAAATATGCGTACCGTAGAAGCAGAGCAAAAAAGGAGAAATGTTTTGATTGTACCTGTTTTGCTCCGCTATTGTCAATGGGAACTCACCTTTTTTAAGGACTTCAAAATACTTCCACACACCAATTACCCACTGCAAGATACCCACTGGAAAAGCACGGATTATGCAATGGATTTGGTGGTAGATGAACTCAAACTTTTGGTGCAAAAAACAGTATCTAAAATAGGGGAGGAGGCTGCAAAAAAAGAGGCTGAAAGCCCTAATAAAAAAATGGCTTTGTTAATTAAGACAATGGAAGTACGCCCAAGCCCCAATGAGCGAGGACAGTTGTTGCCTGTATTTGTATCGGATGAGGTGAAGACAAAGCTCGATGAATATTTGAAAGCAACCGAAACGATGCTTGCCATCGAAGTAGAAGGTGTGCCTTTCACAAGAGCCGAATTACTCACCAAAAAAGCCAGTTTGGAATTTGGGGAAGCCTACCACAAAGGCTGGAAAAAGCACATCGAGCTGCAAAACCGCTCCTTTTTTTCCTTGACCAAAGACCTTGAAAATCTGGGAAATACGGGCTTATTTATGTACAAACGTTATCAGGTGAACAACATGTTGAAAGAGGCAAGAACATTAGAACCCGAGAATGTGGAAACCTTGTTGGAATCCATACGTTTTGTGATGGCAGTCAAGCCCAAAGACATCCAACAAAAAACGAACTACATCACCCAAATCGAAAACATCCTCAACAATCCCAAAACCCACCAAGAACGATTGCAGTTGGCACTGACAAGACTGTACAAATCCATCCAGCCTCCAAAAATAACTGCCAGTTTGATGAAATCTGTTCGAGCTGATTTTGAAGCGATTGGAGAAAAAAACTATGTCGCCTATTGTGATTGGCTCTTGTCGGGAGCGAATTTTATTGGAGGGTGAGAAGTGAATTTTTTTTGAAGTTTTAGTGTTAGACGATTAGAGCCCTATTTTGCTACTAATTATGGTTCATCAAAGACTTTAGTGATTGTAACCGTGGAATGTATATTCCACTTTCTCGCAGCAAATTAAATAGTTAAAAATCAGCTTGCTAAAATAATGAGAAGAGTGAATATACAAATGTCCCGATTACTCGGGATTCACGGAGTAATGCCTCCACTAAAAAGTTCCAAGAACCCTCATTATTCTCTTATGAAATTAGACTATTGTAGTCTTTAGATTCTCTATGGAGTTTGTCAGACAACCATAATTGAATACAGTGTAACAGAAATATTTTTACATGAATAAGGGCGTAGCCCAGACCCTGTTTGTAGAAAAACAGCTTGAAAATAACATCATAGGAGCGTAGCTTCGGCACAGATAAGTCGTTGATTTTCTATGGTGTCGGGGCGATGCCCCTTGTAGTTATCTTCTTAAATATTATTTCTACAAACAGTGTCGCAGCCCTGCTGCTGAAATGTTAAAAAACTTTTGAAACAGTGTATTGAAGTAGGACGAAATCTATTTTTTATTCTGAAAAAGGAAATCAAGAGCCTATGTTCGTTTTTTACAAGGAACTTCAAATCCTCAAAACAAACCATTATCTATGAATGAAAAACCAAAAAACTCTTGGAATCACCTTCAATGGCTCTACAAATTCAAAGAACCCTTCAAAACCAGAAATAGGTTCAGACAACTGCGGGTAGAAGTGTTTCAGAACACAATTCAGCTCGTCAAAAACGGAGCCTACTTTGTGGAAGGTAAACAAGTAGAATTGGAAAACGACCACAGCTGTTTCTCCAAAACCGTGTTTTACAATCGCCCTGAAAAAAACCTAAACCTACCCACTCATACAGACTACAAAGTATCGGTTATCAATGCAGACTGCCTCGAAACAGCTCAAATGATAGCTTTGGCAGGCTACAATCCTGTGGTACTCAATATGGCAAATGGTGAAAACCCTGGTGGAGGAGTGATGAGAGGCGCAGGGGCACAAGAAGAAAATATTTTTAGAAGGAGTAATTTGTTTCGGTCTTTGTATCAGTTTGTAAATTATGGAATGAAGGAGTATGGTACTCCAAGAGACCCGAACGATAGCTATCCACTCAACGAAGCAACAGGCGGAATCTACTCACCCAATATCACCATTTTTAGAGGCTCAGAACACAATGGCTATTGTTTGCTCCCAAAGCCCTACAAACTCGCCTTCGTGACTGTTCCCGCTATTTACAGCCCCAAATTGTCCTACAAAGATGGCATCTACAGAATCACCGAAACTTTTGCGACACTGACCAAAATAAAAATCAGAACCATCCTCCGAATCGCTATCCTCAATGGGCATGACAGTGCCATTCTAAGTGCTTTTGGCTGTGGTGCTTTTCAAAATCCTCCCAATCACATGGCAGAATTGTTCCAAGAAGTATTGGAAGAATTGGAGTTCAAGAACAAATTGAAAATCATCGTTTTCGCCATTATTGATGACCACAATGCTTGGAAAAAACACAATCCACAAGGGAATGTATTGCCGTTCTTGAAGGTGTTTGGATAGTATTGATTAAAGAAGGTGAAAGGTGAATACCGTGTAAAGTAAATTTATTGACATTTACCCATGACCAAAATTATCAAATTCCTCCCCCTAAATCCCCCTCCAAAAAGGGGGACACACATCTTATTTTCCCCCTTTGGAGGGGGCGAGGGGGAGGAATACGTAAGTATTGAAAATTTCAATTTACTTTCTTTACACTATAGTGAATGCGCCTATTTTTAAAAACAGTTAGCAAGACCTGTTGTTGTAGGAGTAGAAACCCTTTTTTAAATACTTTAAATTAGCATCACTATGTCAATTCGATTAGGAGATATTGCTCCAAATTTCACTGCAAAAACTTCAATGGGTGAAATCAACTTTCATGAATGGCTGGGCGACAGTTGGGGATTATTGTTCTCTCACCCAGCAGATTACACTCCAGTATGTACCACCGAGTTAGGAAGAACCGCTGCATTGGGTGGAGAGTTCCAAAAACGAAATGTGAAGCCAATTGCAGTCAGTGTAGACCCTTTGGAAAGTCATGCAGGTTGGATCAAAGACATTGAAGAAACGCAGAATGTCACCGTGAATTTTCCTTTGATTGCAGACGATGATAGACAAGTAGCGGAACTTTACGACATGATTCATCCCAATGCTTCTGCAAAAGCAACTGTCAGAACAGTTTTTGTGATTGGACCAGATAAAAAAGTCAAATTGACGCTTACCTATCCACCTTCAACAGGTAGAAATTTCCTTGAGATTTTGAGAGTCATTGACAGCCTTCAATTGACGGCTTATCACAGTGTCGCAACACCTGCTGATTGGCAGCACGGCGAAGATGTGGTTATTTCTCCTTCAATTGCGACGGAAGACATACCCGAAAAATTTCCGAAAGGACATACCATCATCAAGCCTTATTTGAGGACGACTCCTCAACCGAACTTGGATTAGAGTAGCAAACTAATCAACAAATAAATATACAAAACGGAATGTGAAAGAAAACCTCTTTTTCATTCCGTTTTTTGTTGGGTGAATGCTTTGGTATTGCAGGTGGTGGCTAATGGTCAAAAGCAAATTTCGATTTCAAGTCATCATCCGATGAGTAGCAAAAAACCAAATTGTAAACCTATTTTTCAGCATTTCTTCATTTGTTTTTGAAGCCTTTGCTAACTCAGGCAGAATTGTCCCCTTTCTTCAAAAAAACAATTTCTATATTTGAGGCAAAGAATTTGGTAGTTTAGCCTCCAGAGAGTTTTTTAGCTGAATCAATATGAATCTTAACGATATTATCTTGTTGCCCATTTTTATTGTGGTGATTTTGATAACGGCATTCATCATACGTGAAACCGTTTACAAAAATCATGTTGGGCGAAAGTATATCTTGGCGGGTTTGGGCTTCAAAATTATGGGCGCTTTGTTTTTTTGTGCCATTTACGCTTTTTATTATGGCGGAATGGGGGATGCTTTTGTATACCATGAATCCACTATTGCCCTCTCAGAAGCCATTGAAGCCCATCCCAAATTGGGAATGGAATTGTGGGCGAGTGAAGCGAATACCTACAATATTCGATTGTCTGAGATGTCGGACAAAATTTCGTATTACAGCGGAGAGAACACCTATATGGTGGTGCGAATTGCAACGGTTTTGGGCTTCTTGTGTGGGAATAGTTTTTGGGTATTGAACCTCTTGTTTGCGACCCTGTCTTTTATGGGGCTTTGGTTGTTATACACTGTTTTTGTGGATGTCTACCCAAAAGCAAAAGATACGATGGCGATTGCTGTGTTTTTTGTGCCTTCCGTATTTTTTTGGGGCTCAGGCTTGCTAAAAGATACGGTGACAATGGGTTGTGTGGGAGGTTTTACCTATGGCGTTTACCATTTGTTGATAAAAAGAGACAAAATTTTGGTCTCAATTTTTTTGATATGGATTTGCAGTCTGCTGATTGATGCCATTAAGGGCTACATCTTGTGGGCATTTTTTATACCCCTTGTTTATTGGCTTTATTTTCATTACCGCAACCTTGCTCGCCAAAACAATTTGAAGGTTGTGTTCAATATGGGCATTCTTTCTTTTATTGGAGGAATCGTCTATTTTTTGTCGGATAGGGTCTATGATTTGGGATTCTACATGTTGGACAAGTTCGTAGGAATGGCGATGGATTTTCAATCTTGGCATGGACATTTGAGCAATGAAGGACAGACGGGCTATACTTTGGGAGATATTGAATTTTCGTTTATAGGCATTACCTCCAAAATTCCTGCTGCCATCAATGTCACCTTATTCCGTCCCTATCTCTTTGAAGCAAGCAATCCTGTAATGATTATTGCGGCTGTTGAAGGCACTGCATTCATTTTGGTGACCTTGTATGTACTCTACAAAGTGGGGATTTTTCGAAGTATCAGAATTGCTTTTGGGACACCCTTCATCAGTTTTTGCTTGTTGTATGCCCTCTTTTTTGCCTTTGCAGTGGGCTTTGCGACCTACAATTTTGGCGCATTGGTGCGTTACAAAATCCCTTGTTTGCCTTTCTACATCGGGGCTGTCTTTATGGTTTTGGAGGAGTATAGGTTGGAGCAAACTGGAGAATTGAAAGTTGATAATTAAGAATTGCTTTGCCTTTTTGTGAGTGGTTTTTGATTTTTGAATGCAAAAATGCTGTGCTATAAAGGTTCTTCAAATCCAACAAAACCTTAGCAAGAGTTGAAAGAGGATTTTGAAATTTGTTATCTTCGAAGCTGCAAAAATGAATTAGCCATGAAAAAAAACCGTTACAAACGCATTGAAGAGCTTGGATGGAGTATGGAATTGCTTCAAAATACGACCGCAATGGTCGTTGGTGCTGGAGCTTTGGGCAATGAAGTCTTGAAAAATTTGGCACTCTTGGGAGTCGGCAATATTTTGGTGGCGGATATGGATGTCATTGAAGACCATAATCTTACCCGAACGGTTTTGTTTCGAGAAGGCGATATTGGACGGTACAAAGTAGAGGTGGCAGCCGAAAGGTTGAGGGAAATGAATCCCGATATCAAGATAACTTCTGTGGTCGGAAAGGTGCAAGATGTTTTTGGTCGGGGAATTTATCGACATGTAGATGTGGTTTTTGGTTGTCTGGACAATATTCAGGGGCGTATTGACATCAATCGTTATTGCTATCAGACCCAAACTTTGTTTATTGATGCAGGTTTGCGAAAACTGGATGGCGATGTGAAGATTTTTGCGCCTCCTTTCGATGTTTGCTTAGATTGTACACTCAATGAACAATTGAGAGAAACTGCATGGCGGCGTTTTTCTTGCCTCAAATTACGGCATAGAGGAGAGGACGAAGATGCAACGATTCCAACTTCTCCTACGATTTCTTCAATCATGGCAGGTTTGCAGGTGCAGCTGGCAATCAAGTATTTGCATGGCGGAAAAATCCCTGTAGATTATAGAATGTCGGTCTATGGTTTTATTGACGAAATGAATGTCTCTAAAATGAGCTTCAACCCAGTTTGTCCAACCCACAACCTATATGATCCCATTATTGAAGAAGACATTACCCAATTACCGCATCGTTCGGATGAATTGAAGGTTGGTGAATTGTTGCAAATCATAAAAACAGATTTGGGTGAAACGGCTACCATTTCGTTGGATTATGACTTGATTACCCGTCTAGCCTGCAATACCCATCAAAGCCGCTGCCACATTCTCCGCAAACGTGGAGATCTTTATGTTGATGAAGCAGAATGCCCCAATTGTATTGCGGATGGATTGTCCTCGGTTCACTCTTTGATGCGTGAATATTTTGTGAAT
The DNA here is from genome assembly GCA_045105835.1 of Chitinophagales bacterium. Classification (GTDB taxonomy): domain Bacteria; phylum Bacteroidota; class Bacteroidia; order Chitinophagales; family UBA2359; genus JAUHXA01. The sequence goes on along the minus strand of JBGCDY010000194.1, from coordinate 13,300 downwards.
CAATTGGATGGACAGGAGACAGAACATATACTAAACAGTACGTTGGAAGAGATTGGGACTCCACTTTACCAAATTTTTAAGGTGAAAGCGATTGTGAACGACGAATTGATCTATCGATATTATGAGATGAGTGGGGATAAAGAGAGGATATTGGGAGTCGAAAGTCAAGTAATGGACTGATTTCTTATCGTCAATTTATTCAATAACATAGACCTTCCTTACATTATTTTTTACTTGAAATACTGAGAAATTTCAAAGAGAATTCCGCATCAAAATTATCTATGAACCATTGAAGACAACTATAATCAATGTTTTACGATTGCAGTGTCTAATCAAAATTATTTTTTTGGAAAAATAATTTTGCAGCATTGGAACGATAAAGAAAATGTTATTGCCAAAGCTAAAAATCAATTCCTCCAAAGCCTTGATTTTGCTATGTCCTTGTTGCACAAGAGCATTCATTACCAAGCAAAACCCGCTGTAATTTGCCCTACATATAATTAAGAAAAACTATCCCGATACAAGGGGTAAAAAAGCCTCGATGTGTATGGCAGTCATTTTTTTTGCACTAATTTCTCCAAACTTTTTTAATTATCTTTGGTCAATAAAATTTGCTTTACATAGATGTTTATGTATGTGAATTTGTGAGATTCAATTTTGATGATTTGTCTCTCAAAAATAGAATCTTTATTTGTTCAAACAATCTAATCGTTTTATGTGGTGTGACTGATTTTTTGAAGTATTTCTAAGCTGCAAAGACTAATTTCAAATAATTGGAGGATTGAATAAATAATCACAATTAATATATTTTTTTACTAAGAACAGATATAAGAATAATGGATAACAAAAAAGGAAGCTATAATGTAAACGGTAGCGGAAAATGCCCCTTTACAGGTAGCATTGTAAAACAAAAAGCAGGAGGAGGAACGAGCAATCGGGATTGGTGGCCGAATCAATTAAAATTGAATATTCTACGCCAACATTCTTCTAAGTCTAATCCAATGAATGATGACTTTGATTATGCAGAGGAATTCAAATCACTGGATTTAGCAGCAGTAAAGAAAGACCTTTTCGATTTGATGACCGATTCGCAAGATTGGTGGCCAGCAGATTATGGTCATTATGGTCCATTCTTTATTCGCATGGCTTGGCACAGTGCAGGAACGTACCGTATCGCAGATTGTCGTGGTGGTTCTGGTTCTGGTTCTCAGCGTTTTGCTCCATTAAATAGCTGGCCTGACAATGGAAACTTAGACAAAGCTCGTTTGTTGCTTTGGCCAGTAAAACAAAAATACGGTAGAAAATTATCTTGGGCTGATTTGATGATTTTGGCAGGAAACTGTGCATTGGAATCAATGGGCTTTGAGACATTTGGTTTCGGTGGTGGACGTGAGGACATTTGGGAACCAGAACAAGATATCTATTGGGGAGCTGAAACGGAATGGTTAGGCGACAAACGTTATACTGGTGACCGTGATTTAGAAGATCCATTGGGAGCTGTTCAAATGGGTTTGATCTATGTGAATCCAGAAGGCCCTAACGGAAATCCTGATCCAATTGCTTCGGCTCGTGACATTAGAGAAACATTCGGTAGAATGGCAATGAATGATGAGGAAACTGTTGCTTTGGTGGCAGGTGGACACACGTTTGGAAAGGCACATGGTGCTGGTGATCCTGACAAATATGTTGGTAGAGAGCCTGCAGGTGCTTCTATTGAAGAACAAGGTTTGGGCTGGAAAAATACTTTCGGTACAGGTCATGGAGTGCACACCATCACAAGTGGAATCGAAGGAGCTTGGACAGAAAACCCAATTAAGTGGGACAATAACTACTTTGAAAACTTATTCGGTTACGAGTGGGAATTGACAAAAAGCCCTGCAGGAGCACAGCAATGGACTCCAAAAGCGGGTTCAGGTGATGGCAAAGTGCCTGATGCTCATGATTCATCAATCACACATGCTGCAATGATGACAACAGCAGACATGGCGATGCGGATGGATCCTGCGTATGAAGCGATTTCAAGACGTTTCTACGAAAACCCTGACCAGTTTGCAGATGCTTTCGCTCGTGCTTGGTTCAAATTGACGCACCGTGACATGGGACCTGTTTCAAGATATTTGGGTTCAGAAGTTCCAACGGAAGAGTTGATTTGGCAAGATCCAGTTCCTGCTGCTTCGGCTGAATTGAACGATGCAGATATTGCGACTTTGAAAAGCCAAATTTTAAACGCTGGTTTGACCATTTCTCAATTGGTTTCTACAGCTTGGGCTTCGGCTTCGACCTACCGTGATTCTGACAAACGTGGTGGCGCAAATGGTGGACGCATTCGCCTTTCTCCTCAAAAATATTGGGAGGCAAACAATCCAACACAATTGGAAAATGTATTGGGGAAATTAGAAGCTATCCAAAAAGGATTTGGTAAGGCAGTTTCTATGGCAGACCTAATCGTTTTAGGAGGTTGTGCTGGTGTTGAAGCAGCTGCAAAAGCGGCTGGTCATGATATAGCAGTTCCTTTCACTGCTGGACGTGGAGATTCGACTCAAGAACAAACAGATGTAGATTCATTTGCTGTTTTGGAGCCAACTTCGGATGGTTTCCGTAACTACATGAAAACGAAATATTCGGTTTCGGCAGAAGAAATGTTGGTGGACAAGGCTCAATTAATGACCTTGACTGTTCCAGAAATGACGGCGCTCGTAGGCGGATTGCGTGTATTGAATACCAACTATAACCACTCCAAGAATGGCGTTTTCACAACTCGTCCAGAGACATTGACGAATGACTATTTCGTTAATTTATTAGATTTCGGTACGACTTGGAGTGCAGTATCTAAAAATGATGACTTGTTTGAAGGTCGTGACCGTAAGACAGGTGCAGTCAAATGGACAGGAACTCGTGTAGATCTTATCTTTGGTTCAAACACAGAATTGCGTGCAATTGCAGAAGTGTATGGCTGTGGTGATGGTGAAGCGAAATTCGTGAACGACTTTGTAGCAGCATGGAACAAGGTGATGAATCTTGACCGCTTCTAACTGGTCTGTTTGCCCAATTTACATAATTTATTGAAGCTTAAAAAGGTGATCTGGAAACAGGTCACCTTTTTTGTTTTTTTGCATAAAAAATACACCCTTTTCCAAAGCCAATGGAGAAGTGATTTGCCACTCATATTTAGCCAATTACAAATCCACATCCAATTTTCTCAACAAATTGCCCACTAAAGACTTATCGCCCAATCCCACCTCATAGCGAATGCCATAAAAGAAAGAATTGTTAAGTCCGTAAGAATCAATTTTCTGTTGCCCATCCCAAAACGCAATATTGGAATTGAGCAAAGTACCCACCTCCATCATCAACCTCGCCCGTTTGCTAAGTTTGTATTGAACGGTTGAAGTCGCCTGCAAATAGGTCGCCGACAAGTGAAGCCTGTCTCGCACATCTTCTCCAAAAAAGAATTGTTGATTTTCAAATCCTGTTTCAAAACCACTCATGGTTGCCGCAAGCGTCACCCGTATTTTCTTGTCTCGCTTATAGACCAATTTTGCTTGATAGGGTAGAATCAACTGCAAATGGAAAACAGGTGGAATACTGATGCTTGTTCCTGCAAAGGGTATGGGCAATATTTTGTTGTTTCGGTAATGAATCGCAATGCCGTAGTAATTGATAGAAGCCAATTTGTTGATGGTCGCCCGCCCTATATAACCCGTAAACCTTGTTTTCAATTGATTGAAAGTAGCCGATTCTTCCGAAAAGGATAGGTTGGCATTGTAAAAAATAATCCCCAATTCTGGGCGTATATGTACGCCTTCAATTCCTGTGGTGAAAAAATAGGCAGTATGCGCATCTTGGTCAAAACTCAGTGAAGTATTGCGAACGCCACCACCTACATTCCACAAGATTTGATAAGCACTCACATCCAATGGAACGGCTTCCAAAAGCCCTCCCAAACCTTTGGTTGCGACCTTAAAAATGTTTTTTAGTTTACCCAAATTCAAATCAAAACCTAAGCGCCCCTTGATGGGAATACTTGCCTGTACACCCACTGCATTGCTTCCAAAGGTCAGACTGTCCAAACCCTTCAATTTGGTATCCGCTTGCCATTCTCCCAAACCTGTCAAGTGTGGACGAAAGAAGTGGTGAATCTCTCGAATGCCTAAGTTTTGGGCTTGGAGAGAAGGGAGAGCAGACAAGAAAAAAAGGCTTAGGAAGATGATTCGTTTCATACTTCTAATATAACAACAATCTATGGTATTCGTCAGAAAATGTTTGTTGAATTTTACCGAAACCTGTAACAATGCAGATAGTTAAAAAACACTCCAATAAAAGACCCACTAAAAAATCTTCAATTATACCAATTATTGGAATGCTCTTCTGTAAAATACCCAAAAATCAAAAGAACGTTCAAACCCTGATAGGGCAATGGATGAGAGAATCTCACCCGCATTCAAAATGAATGCCAAAAAGGAAAAATACGGCACAAATACAAAAAAAATATATGCAATCTTTGAAAGATAAAAAAAGTCTATTCAAGCTAAGCCCTAATTATATGCATCAAACAATTGATTATTAGTGAAATACCTGTCTATGCGTTAACCAGCATCCGTTTTTTTCATAACCTTTTTTGAACCCCTCCGTACAAGAAAAGGAGTTTTGTCACATTAATATCATATCGAGCTATCAGATTCCACCATTACTATTCGCCCAAATATTATCAGGTTATGAAGAAAAATTTAACAATCTTCCTATTAGCAACAATATTGAGCCTACTGGCATTCAATGTTGTGGAAGCGCAAAGTCCAAACTTGGAGAATGAGGCTTATTACAAAGACAAAATCTTCCTAAAAGTCAAGGAAGAAGTCGGGTTGCGACTGCCTAAATACAGCCGTGACCAAAAACTTCCCAATTATCCAATTTTGGGAGCAATCGCCGATGAGTACAAAGTACAGGCAGTTTACCGCCCTTTTCCCAAGGTTCAAAACAGTACATTCGTCAATACTTATCAGGTAAACATTGACCCTGAAAGTGACATTGATGAATTGATTGCCACCCTTCAAGCAGATCCCAATGTGGAGTATGCCGAAAAAATTCCCGTCGAAACCCTATTTTTTGATCCCAATGACCCCGCAGAAAATGCAGGGGAACAATGGCATTTAGCAACAATGGATGCTTTTGCAGCTTGGGACTTAAGTTTGGGTGATGAGGATGTGGTAGTGGCAGTCGTAGATGATGCAGTCAAAATTACCCACGAAGACTTGACGAATAGCAAGTGGGTCAATCCTGGTGAGATAGCAGGAAATGGCATCGACGATGATGACAACGGCTTTATTGATGATATCAATGGCTGGGATGTAGCAGACAATGACAACAATCCAAATCCACCCTCTACCGCTACTGCAAGTGCGTTTTCTCACGGAACACACGTAGCTGGTTTGGTAGGAGCGACTACCAACAATAATAAAGGTGTTGCAGCCATTGGCGGAGGAGTCAGTATCATGGCTGTAAAATGTACTGCAAACAATACAAGCAATACTTCAGTCATTTCACATGGTTGGTCAGGATTTCAATATGCAATGAGTAGTGGTGCAGATATTATCAATATCTCTTGGGGAGGTACAGGTTCATCCTTTACCTACCAAGCATTGATCAATGCAGCACACAATGCGGGAATCGTAATTGTAGCTGCAGCAGGAAATTCAAGCACCAATACACAGTTCTATCCCGCAGCTTATGACAATGTAATAGCAGTAGGAGCAACTACTTCAACGGATGCAAAAGCCAGTTTCTCTAATTACGGAACATGGATTGATGTAGCTGCACCAGGTAGTTCACTCAAAAGTTGTGTAGCAACTTCTAATACAGCTTATGGTTACAAAAGCGGTACTTCAATGGCTTCGCCAGTCACCGCAGGGCTTTGTGCCTTGTTGTTGTCTTATGAACCTACATTAGATCCAGAGGATGTTTTAGCTTGTTTGACTTCAACTGCAGAACCTGTAGTAGGTTCTACCAGTTTGGGGGCAGGTCGAATCAATGCCAATGCAGCCATGTTGTGTGCTGCTCCCGCAAGTTGCTCGACACCTTATGAGTTGGAAACAAGTAATTTGGGAAGTGCCAGTACAACGCTGAATTGGGCAGATACAGGCGCAGATAATTATACGTTGAGAGTGAGAGAGACAGGCTCAAGTTGGTCTGCTTTTGTCACCTCCAATACCAACTACAACTACTCCACAACTTCTTGTCAAAGCTATGAGTTTGAAGTAAGAAGTAATTGTAGTGGTGGCGAAACCAGTAATTATTCTGGAACACAAACATTCACCACCTTACCAGAAGGCCCTTCAAATTATTGCACAGCAAAAGCAAATACGGCAAACTTTGAATGGATTGCAGGCGTGAATTTTGGAGGTGTAGGTATTACCAGTTCTTCCAATGGAGGATATAGCCAAGAAGCATTGTGCTACAATATCAATTTGGACACCAACGACGATTACACACTTACGCTTACTCCTGGTTTTGCAGGAGCAGCCTATGGAGTATATTGGAGAGCATGGATAGCTTACAATGCAGATGGAGACTTCAATGATTCCAATGAATTGGCTTACGACTCAGGTGGAAACCAAAGTGGTGCGGTGACTGCAAGTATTGCTATACCAAGTGGTGCAAGTTCAGGAAGCACACGTATGAGAGTCGCCATGAAATGGGTAGGTTCAACAGATACAGCTATTCCTGCAAATTGTGGAGCATTTGAGTTTGGAGAAGTAGAAGACTTTACGTTGGTGGTATCGCAAGGTGCTGCACCAGCAGTATGTAATACTCCTAATTCACTTATTGCGAGCAATATATCTGAAAGCTCTGCAACAATCAATTGGACGAATACAAGTAATAGTTACAATCTAAGATACCGCAAGCAAAACTTGGGTTGGAATTATATCGTAGCAAGTGCCAATTTCAAAACACTTAGCAATTTGGAGGCAGGGACTACCTACGAAGTAGAAGTACAATCCAAATGTGCCAACAATGCAACAAGTGACTATTCAAATAGAAAAACTTTCACAACAGATATTCCTGTTTGTAATGCACCGACCAATTTGGCAGTGAGTAATATCCAAGCTGCAAAAGCAAGCATTGCTTGGGCGGGAAGCAGTCAGGATACCTACCAATTGCGTTACCGAAAATCAAGTAGCAGCCTTTGGAGTACATTGAACAGCAACGGTAAAAGTTTATCGCTTTCTTCTTTGCAGTCTTGTACTGAATATGAGGTGCAAGTTCGTACCATGTGTACACTTTCAGAAAGTGGCTATTCTATCTCTAAAAAGTTTGAAACGGTTGGATGTCAAGAACCAATCGAGGAAGAAGTAGGAGGAGGCCCAATGCCAAATGGTTATTGTACAGGTCGAGGCTTCAATGCCAACTATGAGTGGATTGCAAAAGTATCCATTGGCGATATCAACAATACAACAGGTAGCAATGACGGTTATGGTGATTATACTTCCATGAGTACAGACATTGCAGTAGGACAAAACTATGCCCTAAGTTTGCAGTCTGGATATGCAGGTTCTGCTTACAAAGAATACTGGAAAGTATGGATTGACTTCAATAGAGATGGTGACTTTGGCGATGCAGGTGAGTTGGCTTTTGACGCAGGTCAATTGAACAATACACCTATCAGTGCCAGTATCAAAGTTCCAAGCAATGCATCCGTTGGTACAACCAGAATGCGTGTGACGATGAAATACAACGAAGCAGCAGAAGCGTGTGAAAGCTTTACTTATGGCGAAGTAGAAGATTATGCGGTCAATATCACAGGCGGAAGCAGTGTGGACGAACCTACTCCTGACGAAGGTGGAGGTCCAGCACCTGACAACTATTGTGATGCTCAATCCCAAAACTCAAAATATGAGTGGATTCAAAAAGTAAGCATTGGAGACATTACCAACAATTCTGGAAATGACAACGGGTACGGTGATTACAGAACTTTCTCTGCCGATGTAAACGTAGGAAACAGCCACACGATTACCCTCCAACCAGGGTATGTAGGAGCAGCCTACAATGAATCTTGGCAGGTATGGATTGACTTCAATAGAGATGGTGATTTCAGCGATGCAGCAGAATTAGCATTTGAGTCCAGCAGTCCAAGTAAATCAACCGTTGTAGCAGCACTGACCGTTCCTCAAGATGCCTCTGTAGGTTCTACCCGAATGAGAATCACCATGAAGTACAATGGTACAGCAGATGATTGTGGAAACTACAGTTACGGTGAAGTAGAGGATTACGAGCTGAATATCATCGGCGGCAGCAGCAATGGCGGCGGCGGAAACAATTCTAATCCAGATCCACTTCCTCTTGGCTACTGCGATATGAACAGCCAAAACGCAAACTACGAATGGGTTGCGAAAGTAGAATTGGGCGATATCAACAATGCTTCAATAAGCGATGATGGTTATGGTGACTATACCCACCTGTCTACCGAATTGTTGGCAGATGAATCTTACTCATTGGCTTTGACTCCAGGCTTCAAAGGTTCAGCATACAACGAATCTTGGAAAGTATGGATTGACTACAATCGAGATGGTGACTTCACAGATGCTGGTGAGTTGGTCTTTGAACCCACTGCTCATAAAGATAGAGTCGTAGGTTTGATCAAAATTCCTACAACGGCTGTATCTGGTACAACGCTTATGCGAGTAGCTATGAAGTACAATGGTGGAATTCCAAACAGTTGTGGAGCTTACACTTATGGTGAAGTAGAAGACTATTCAGTAGTCTTGGTGAATGATGTCACTTCAACAGTAGAAGTAGTGACAACAGAACAACTCGTCAAAAAGGAAGATGCTGAAGAGCAAAAGCCTGATTGTGATATTGGAGTAGCTTTCGACTACACCGTTTCGGAGAATATGGTAGATTTTGCCAATTACTCGATGGGTAAATACGACACCTTCTTTTGGAGCTTTGGTGATGGCGAATTTTCTGAAGAGGTAAGCCCTCTTCACGAATACAAAGATTCTGGAGAATATTTCTTCAATTTGTCCATCAGCAGTACACAAAGTGGATGTGCACAACACTACCAAGGATTCATTTACATCTTTGGAGACGAAGAGGAACAAGGCAATACCAAAACAGAACCTGCAACAGATGCCGCAAGCGAAAATGGTGGAAGATAGGGCAACTGTTAGTAGATATGACTTGACTTTTTAAGCGTATTAAAAGTGTGGCTAAGCTACCTGAGGCGATGTGGCAATCGTTCAAAAGCTTAGACAAAAGTATTCATTGGTAAAGGGGAAATCGAAAGGTTTCCCCTTTTTGTTTGTTCGAATTGTTATAGGTTTGTTTTTCAGTTGATTGAGATAATTTTAATGGCTTAGACTACTATTTTTATAAAATTTGTGGTTTGGGCTTTTTGCCAAACTGCCGTAAATTTGTGACTGTAATTAATGATGAACAATATAGTTCAACCTTACAAAACCTTAAAACCGTATTTAGCAATGAAAAATTTAGTGATTTTAATGCTCGTTTTATTTGGAAGCCTTTCTTTATCTAATGTTTATGCTCAGTTTACTAAGCCCAAAACACCTGTTTTTAATCCAAAAGTAAAGACTATAAATCCAAAATTGGATAAGTCAGTTTTGAATAATCCTAATTTGGAGTTGAAGGAGATTCAAACAAAGATGGAGCCTGAGGAAAATGTACCTAACTCATTTATTGTTTTCTTCAACCCTAAAGCCGTTCCTGCTTTTTATGATGCTTATCCAGAAGATAAATTTGAAAGCAGAGAAGAATTATTGAAGGCTTATCAAGGATTTGAAAAGAAAGCAACCAATCAAATCATGGAGATTGCCGAAGGGAAAATGGGACTGAAATCTTCTCAAATCAAACAAGTCTATACTGGAATTATCTCTGGTTTTGCTGTAGAAATGTCAGAAGGACAAGCTAAAGAGTTTTCAGAGCGAGCACGTCAAAGTGAATTGGTAAAATCTTTTGGTAGAGATATTTACATGAACTTTGATGCTGTAAGTCCTGCTCCTGAAATGATTGTTAGTAGCCCAATGCCCGCTCAAAATGTAAACTGGGGAGTTGAGTTTGTTGGTTCAAGAGATGGTTTCCGTCTGGTTAATTGGGCATTTGTATTGGATACAGGAATTGACTTTGACCATCCTGACTTGAGAGTGAGCAGAAGCTGGAGCAGAAACTATGTATCAGGTGAAGGTTCTGACGATTTGCATGGACATGGTACACACGTAGCAGGAATTATTGCAGCTAAAGACAACAACATTGGAACGAAAGGTGTGGCAGCAGGTGCAGTAGTCGTAGCGGTGAAAGTTTTGAACCGAAGAGGGAAAGGTAAGTGGTCAGAGATTTTGAGTGGTGTGAATTATGCAGGTTCTGTAGCTTGGAGAGGGGATGTTTTGAACTTGAGTTTGGGTGGTTCGGCTCCTAACTGGTGGCAATCATTTTGGGGAGACACACGCAACGACGTAGAAAATGCTTTGAAAAGAATCGGTCAAAGAGGACGCTATGTAACGATTGCTGCTGGAAATGATGCTAAAAACGCCAATGATTATAGTCCTGCTCGTGCAAATGGTCAAAATATTTATACAATCTCCAACATGAGAAGTGATCGCAGATTGGCAAATAGTTCTAACTACGGAAATGGTCCTGTGGATTATGCTGCCCCTGGTTCAAGTATCTACTCAACCTACAAAGATGGAAGATATGCAACAATGGGAGGCACCTCAATGGCTGCTCCACATGTAGCAGGTATCTTGCTCATCAATAGAGGTCGAATCAATACCCGTGGACGTTTGGTGTGGGATAGAGATTCTACAAAAGACCCAATCGCAGTTATTCGATAAAAAGACAGTAATTTGAGGTTTAAAATAAAGAGAATGAAGTGAAAGTAGAATGAATGCTATAGAAGTTAAAAAGCCGTTTTTCAGTTATGAAAAACGGCTTTTTCTATACAATGTATAGTTCTATTGGCATTCTTTTCAGTTTTCACAAAATGAATGGTATTTTGCTAGTTGTTTGATAATCAAAATTCTGTGTCTCAGAGTTTTTGTATTCAAAAAAAACTGCACGAACTATTACAAACTATGTGTACATCATAACTTCAATACTGCAAAATATATCTAAAAATGTTACGGCAACTTATTCAACGTTCACCATTGATTTTCTTCATTCTCTTTTCCTTCATCCCTTCAATTCTATCCGCCCAAAACCCTGCAATCATTTGGCAACAACAATATGGAGGAACAGGAGATGACCGTATGAACGACCTTTTGGGCTTGGAGAATGGGGCATATATAGGAGCAGGATTTACTACTTCTTCGGATGGTGATATTTCTGCCAACAATGGAGGGCAAGATGGATGGGTTTTGCGGATGGATGCAGGAGGTGATTTGCTGTGGGAGGTAGCCATTGGAGGAAACGATACCGATCTTTTCAATGCCATTGAAGTGACTGAGGATGGTGGTTTTTTACTCTTGGGAACAAGTTTTTCGACTGAAAGTGAACTGGGGACTGCAAAAGGGGATTCGGATATTTTTTTGGTAAAAATCAATAGTGAAGGTGCAATTATTTGGTCGAAATTATTTGGAGGCAGTGGCAAAGATGTGGGCATTGACCTCACTGCAATAGGAGAGAGGCGGTATGCGATTGCAGGCTACACTTTTTCTGCCGATGGAGATTTTGCAGAAAATAAGGGGGATAGAGATGCGTGTTTATTGGTCGTCAATGAAACAGGGGATTTGATTTGGGCAAAAACCTATGGGGGAAGTGATGAGGAAGTCTTCAATGCAGTAAAATTTGAAACCCAAAGTCAAAAAATCATTGCAGTCGGTTTTACCCGTTCCGAAGATGGCGAGATACAAGAAAACAAAGGATTCAGTGATTTTTGGGTAGCCCAAATGGCAGTTGAATCTGGTGAATTATTGCAGGAGAACACCTACGGAGGCACTTCTTCTGACAAAGGTATTGCCGCTGTTTTATTGGAAGATGGAGGCATGGCGATTTTAGGCGAAACCTTGTCTTCTAATGGGCAGGTAACCGATTATCAAGGACAAGGAGATTTGTGGCTAATCAAAATAGCTGCTGATGGCAGTATTAAATAAAAAAAAACTTTGGGAAGTAACATCATCGAAACTGCCTACAATTTACTGCAATTGCAGAGTGGGGATTTGGTGGCATTGGGAACGAGTTTCAGTTTGACGCAGCCTTCAACATTGAGTGATGTGATACTTTATAAGGTAGAAGCAAAAAATGGAACAGTTGTTTGGGATTATCAAATCAGTGGTTCGGGTGATGATGTTGGGAATGGTTTGACCTTGGCTTCAACAGGAGGATTCTGTTTGGCGGGGCATACCGATTCAACGGATGGCGACATTGGAGAAGGTGGAAAATTACACGGCAGCCACAAAGCTTGGGTTTTGCAGGTGGATGATGGAAGCACCGATATTGAAGTGTTGCAGGGAGAAAAGTTACTGGATTTGAAGGTTTTTCCGAATCCGATTGAAGGAAACAGGTTGAATATTATTGGTTTGAAGGACGGCTTAAAGGCAGAAGGGCAATATTTTTTATACAATATTTTAGGCGAAAGATTAGAATTCACTGCAATTGCAGACAACAAAACGGGAAACCTTATTTTGGAGGTGGAAGACTGGAATGCAGGAATTTATTTTTTGAAGGTTTGTATAGAAGAAAATTGTCAGCTTTTTAAGATTGACAAACAATGAACTTTTGATTTTAATTTTGATTCAGAACTTGGTATCTTTGCAGCCTCATTTCAAAATGAGCATTTTTGAAACTTAAAAATGGTTTGTTTGTTCAGTCATTAGTTCTTCTAAAATGAACAATTGCTTTTTTTTATAAAAATCCTTAAACAGAAGGTGTAATATGGAATTGACATTAGATTTAACCCTGCCTTACAAAGTAAAAGACATTAGTTTGGCAGATTGGGGCCGCAAAGAAATGGACTTGGCAGAAGCAGAAATGCCTGGTTTGATGGCTCTTAGAGATGAGTTTGGCGACCAAAAACCTTTGAAGGGAGCACGTGTTGCAGGTTGTTTGCACATGACGATTCAAACAGCTATTCTAATCGAAACTTTGACCGCTTTGGGCGCAGAAGTTCGTTGGTCTTCTTGCAATATTTTTTCTACACAAGACCATGCAGCCTCTGCAATAGCAGCATCAGGTGTACCTGTTTTTGCATGGAAAGGAATGAATGAAGAAGAGTTTGATTGGTGTATTGAACAAACTTTGTTCTTTGGCGACACTTCTAAGCCTTTGAATATGATTTTGGATGATGGTGGTGATT
>JBGCDY010000193.1:0-5044 GCA_045105835.1 Chitinophagales bacterium | reverse complement strand
CTTCACGCAAAAAAGGAAGTCCCGTCAAACCTATCGACAAATCAAAAACCGCACTAATCACCCCTCCATTCACATAATCTTGTCCTATTCCACCTAAATGATGCGTTTCGACCTTTTCAATTCCACACACAGGTTTGTCTAAATCCTCCAATTGTATCGCAATTCCCATATGGAGTAGCTGTGGAGAATTGTTAAAGTGTGCTTCTATTTTCTTCCAATTGCCATTTTTAATAGCAACATACAGGTTTGATAAATCTCTTAAATCGTTCATTTTAATGTTGATGTAGCCAAAAATCATCCATAAGCCCAAAAGAAAAAATCAAAATTTCTTTTGCACAAAGAAGGAGAAATTATTGAAGTGAAATGAGACTATACTTCAATCAGTCTCAACTCCTCTTCATCTTCCGTCAACTTAAACACAATCCCCCCATTTTTCACCAAAAAACTCGCCCCCAAACCTCTCAAAGACAAATCATTCAAAGAGTTAGCAGAATTGATATTCAAAATCGGCACGTTCAATTTCTTAGAAATAGCGATTGCAGCTTCGAGATAATCTTTCTCCCCCAATTCCCGTTCACTGTCCCATTTGATATAACTGGGCCAAAGGATTAAGTCAAGATTTGCAGCTTGATAATCTTCAATAAGTTCCTTTCCATCTTGAATCTCTCTACAAAAAACAATGCCTATATTGAGTCCACCGACCTTGAAAAATCCTCTCTTTTGACCTTTGGTAAAAAATCGAAGTTCTGCCTTTGTCAGTCCAAGTTTAGAGGTGATTTCGTAATCCTTGGATGTAGGATTGAAGTAAAGCGCACTGTTGTATATCTTTTCAGGTGAATCGGCTTCTATAAAAGGAGAACCCACAATAACCGAAATATTGTTCGCTGTCGCACATTTACCTATCTTTTGATAAGCATTTTGCAGGTCTTCCAAGTTGACGGTTTGGGGCATTTTTCGATGGTATCCCGTTATTGCACACTCTGTAAAGACCGCCAAATCGGCTTTCTCTTTTGCAGCCCTTTGAATCCATTGGAGAATACTTTCCACATTTTCTTCAATCGTACAGTACATTGAAGTTTGACACAGTGCTATTTTCATGGTGACTATAATTCATTGATGGTCGAAAAACAAACCTTAGTAGAGCCTTTTGAAGCCTAAACCTTCAAAATCCGCTTCGCCAATTGCAGCTCCTCCGCTTCATACTCCTTCAATATCTTATCCAAAATCCGACCTATTTTGGTGCATATCCTGATGGTTTCCAATTGAGGCCAGGTCGCCTTTTCACCTTTCCTAATCAACTCCGTCAATTCCTCTTGGGTCAAAGCAGATAGCAATTTAGTGGGTTTGATGATACTGAAATCTGCCACAATGTTGATGTCACCTGTATATTCCTGTTGGATAACCGAGTTGAGGACATTCGCCACCAATCCCAATGAAGGAATGTATTTGAAAAACGGTTTGGCAATCGTGTAGTTAAATTGAGACGTTTCCTTGATGACTGCATTTCCAAATTTGACTACAGGAGCCAAGAATTCACTTCGCTGCAAGGGAGAATTGACAAAAGGCAAAACAATCGGATTGGTCAAACTTACGATAAAGTGATTGACTCCATACAGTCTCGCCAAACGCTTGGAAGGCAGGTCATTGGACATCGAGCCATCCACCCATTTTCGGGAGGGCAAATAAGCTTGTACTCTTCCTTCCTTGTTTTTGGCAAAAAGCGTGACAGGTGGAAAAACACCTGGAATGGCGCAAGAAGCCATCAATGCGGAACGAATCAATACATTTGGAGAGGCTACGGCATTGAGCAATCGGGATTTTTGTTGTAGACCACGAGGCGCAACAGATATGTTAATTTTGCGTCCCGTATGCAGATAAGCCTCTTGAAAGGTTAGATTGGGAATGATGTTATTGACTACAGATTCCAACTCTTTCACTCCTAAAGAACTCCTTTGGTCAGCAATGTTTTTGAAAATCATTGCCTCCTTTTCGATGACCTGTAATAAGGCTCGCTGCTCCAAGAACTCAATCAATTCTTCATCGGTACGGGTTCCAGCCAAGGCTGCAAATATAGACCCTGCGCTTGAACCTGAAATAATGGTAGGCAATAAGTCTTGTTGAGCCAAAGCCTTCAATACGCCCGCATGAAAATTGCCGAGTTGTCCACCACCACTCAGCATCAAAGCAGAACGCCCAAAACAATGACTGGCTCGGCGAAAGAAATCCAACTTGTCCTCAAAACCGATATTGTCATTTTCCTTGTCCGCCAAATGAAGCAATGCTTCTGCTATTTCATCCACATAATCCAAAATCAATTGTTTGGTTCCGAATAGGGTTTTGGCATACAATTTAGGGTTGCCCATTCCTCCCATATTCCCGTGAATGCCCTCGTTTAAGGCAAACAAGAGTCCCTTATCGTCTCCTTTTTCTCGGTAGGCACGCAATGTCTCCAAACGAAGATAAATTTCATCGTTGTCATACAAATTGCTGTAATTGATGTCTTTCCAAGCCTCCATTCCAGAAGCTTTGTCATACTTCAATGCAGCATTTTTCCATTCCTCATAATTATCTGCTTGGTTCAATTCTTTTTTTACCTTGCTTAATTTTCTCGAAAACATATTTTATGATTTGATGGATTTGAAGTGGCTTTAGAAGGCTCTAAGATAACTGTTGATGCTTGTATTTTGTTTGGAAGAAATCTTTTTTTGCACTTTATTTGACTTTGTCACAAGCCTATTCAGTGTTTATTTTTTGTATATTGAAGTCAATTAGCAGCAAACAAAATTAAACAAATGGTCACAGGAAAAACGTTTATCGAAATGGGCTTGTCCTTTGGAGGAGTGGAAGAAAAACCTCATTTCAACAGAATCGGTTTGAAGATAGTCGGTAAGCGGATGTTTGCCACTTATTTGGAAAAGGACAATACGGCTAATATTTTTTTGACTCCAGAAGAACAGGCTGTTTTTTGTGAAATGGACAGGGAGAATATCTATCCTGTGCCGAATAAATGGGGAGAGAAAGGAGCAACAACTTTTGAACTCAACAAAGTAGCGAAAGAATCGGTATTGGAGGCTTTGTTGTCGGCTTATAATACAGTCTTGAAAAAGTGATTTCTAAGATTGGGCATTGATTGTGAGTTTCTCCAATTCCTGCTCTTCTCCAATCTCCTTCACCACAAACCAAGCCACTACCAAAACAGATACAATCTGATAAGCAGCCACCAAAACAGTCCCAAAAGGCAAAATAGTATCCAATGAAAACCAAGTTCCTGTCGAATAAATGATGCCCAAACCAATCGCTGACTTCAATGCTTCCAGCCACAGGGCATTTGAATTTCTGTCCATCAAAGTAGTATAACTATACACCATCAAATACAGAAAACCACCATAAACAAACATGGCAGGGCTACCAATCTCCACCAATTGATACAATACATGAAAAACCATGCTGACCAAAACCAAAAACTGTGTCCAGGTCCAAATTTTTAGGTTTGTAGAAGCGGGTGTATTGTATTTGGTAAACTCAGAAGGTTTGGCAGAAACGATGGGGTATTTTTTTTCAACATCGGCAGGTCTCCAACCCGTTGGCATGAACCAAATTCGGCAGGTATCCCACCAGCTTTCTGCTCTCCAAGCATCTTTAATCAACAACCAAAGGTGGTCTAAATTGATGAGAATAGGGTTCCAAGTATTGACCTGTCGGGTCACCCCATACACACAAGGTTCTTCTTCCAATTCTTCTTGAAACGTACCAAAGGCTCTGTCCCAAACACAGAAAACAGGAGATAGGTTTTTGTCCAAATAAATGGGGTTGATGGCATGGTGCACACGGTGTTGGGAAGGGGTAACAATGATGTATTCCAACCAACCCAATTTGCCGATATGCTCAGTATGGTACCAAACTTGCACAAACAAATGTAAGGGAGTCACAATCGCAATTATCTTAGGAGGTAATCCCATCATTGCCGCAGGAATTAGAAAAAACACACTGACATTCACAAATTTAGAAATGGACTGACGCAAAGCCGTAGCGGTATTGAAGTCTTCGCCTGAATGGTGAATCACATGCCGATTCCAGAAAATATTGACACTATGCGCCAAACGATGGTAGCAATAAGTCGCAAAATCAAGGGCTACAAATGCGGACAGATAAGTAAACCAATTGATTTCTCTTTCTATCAATGCAAAGTGTTGAAACAAATATTTATAGCCGACAATGATTACTGTCAAACCCAAAACACTTTTTAAGGCATTGGTCATACCAGCACTTAGGCTCGATACAACATCCATCGTTCGGAAGTTAAACTTCCCTTTGTATTTGGCATAAATCGCTTCGATGATAATCATCAAAAAGAAGGAAGGAAGCATGAAAAGTAAAGCTTTTGCGAAAGCGTCCATAGTAGAGTAATTTTTGTTTTACGCAAAAAATCATTTCTTTTGGAAATAACCAATGTATTGCTACGCAAAGTAAGGGTTTTCTGTTCTTGATTTTTTTTTGTCTAAAAGTTTGTTTTGAATAATTTCATGCTCTTTTCTAATGCAGGAATTTATATAGTAAAAATATGACTATGATAATCTTAAAAAATCAAATTAATCCAGTTTCTACATGTAAATCGGTGTAATTTCGTTTGCCCGCAGAGACGTGGTAATGCTTAGTTTTCTGATTATGAACTATATGGAAAAGTTCGTGATAATAATTATTATGCCAATCTTGTTTTTTGAAAGTATAGTTTTTATCAGTCTTATCTATATGAATGAAATATCCACGTTTTATTCCATGTTCTTTGAAACTCTTAATTCTTTTTCTATCATTAAGCCCTGACTTTCTTGAATCATTGCTGTTTTCACCATCTATTTTTAACTCAATAGCAGCTAGGTAATAATTATCACGAAAAATAATCATGTCTGGTTTTATAGTATTAGTTTTAAATTGAACATTATGACCAAGTAGCATTACTAATCTTTCACTATCATCAATTAATGACCGTAAATTGTGATACATACATGCTCTAAAATCTTCTTCTAATTCAATATACCCATTGTAA
>JBGCDY010000192.1:0-3134 GCA_045105835.1 Chitinophagales bacterium | reverse complement strand
TTTTTCGGAGTTCTCAAAGATTCACCTCAATTGGCTCAAAATCATTTTGTCGGTTATGGGCGTGCTTTGTTTGTTGTGGGGCATGGATGTTTTTTTGAGAGATGTATTGGGGATCTATCAAATGCACAATTTTTCAGAAATCATCATGGGGATTGCCGTATTGTTATTGGCTTTTGGAAGTATTCGCCAAAATAGCATTGCGAATGTGGAATTCAAAGAGCCAAAAGCTCCACCTATTGAAGCAAAAACCGAAAAAGCAAATGTGGATGCTTCCTTACTCCAAAAAATCAAGGAACGAATGAAAGTACATCAAGATTTTTTGAACCCTACCTTGACTTTGAAGGAGTTTGCCAAAAATCTCCATGAACCGTCCCGAAATGTGTCGATGCATATCAATCAAGGCTTGGAAATGTCTTTTGTGGATTTTGTGAATCAATACCGAGTCACTGCGGTCAAGCAGCAAATTGCAGAAGGAGCTTTAGAAAATTTCACCCTATTGGCGATTGCCTTAGAATCAGGCTTCAATTCTAAATCTACCTTCAATCGGGTCTTTAAGAAATCTACGGGAATGAGTCCCAGTGAATATTTGAAGAGTAGGAAGACAGAATGAGTTACTTCAATCCTCATTTACCCTCCAAAACCTTCCCAAAACGTGAATCAATACGTGCCAATTCATGTATTGAAGCGTGTAAAATACTGAAAGCGAGCATTTTTGTGGAATAGAAAATGCTTTTGAAGTTTAGGCTTAAAAAAGAAGCCGAATTCCTACTTCAAAAGTTTTACCTCACATTTTTATTCACATACTTCAATCCGTATTCGCTTATGAAAACGCTATTCTTCGTTTTAATCCTTGCTCTTGTCACCTTCAATCAATCCAATCTTGAAGCTACAAACAGATGTTCGTGTGCCTGTTTGCAGGAAGCGGCAGAAGAGAAAAAGCCTTCAAATTTTTCATCCATAGACAGCACCGAGATTCAAAAACTCCTCCAAAAAGAAGTGGACAACCAGTATTTTTCGGGAACGGTTTTGATTGCAGAAAAGGGAAAAACGGTTTACCACCAAAGTTATGGGAATGCTTATGAACAAGGAGAAGCGAAAATCAAGCTTGACACCAAATTCAGCATTGCATCCATCACCAAGATGTTTACCGCCATTGTTGTGCTGCAATTTGTACAAGAAGGCAAACTTTCATTGGAAGATTCATTGGAAGAACTGCTGCCAAATTTGTCCATTCCTGATGGTAATAAAATCACTGTTCATCATTTACTCTTGCACATTTCGGGCTTGCCGAATGAAAAAAATAAAATCTATCACCAAGCGGTCAGCCCAGTGGATTTTGTGAATCAGACACTTAAGAACAAACAAAAAACTGCCATCAATTCCTTCAATTACAATAACTTGGATTATGTGTTATTGGGTTTGATTGTCGAAGAAAAAACAGGTGAGTCTTGGCGTAAAAATATTGAAGAGCGCATTTTGAAGGTTTTGAAGATGAAAGACACAGGTTTTTTGGCTTATGGAAATTATCCCAAGAACTTTGCCTACACTTACCAAGTCTCCAAAAAAGGAAAATTCACACAAGATCCATTTTTCTACATCGAAAATTTTTATGCGGCAGGGAGTATGTATTCCACTGCAAAGGATTTGCTGCTCTTGGACCAAGCTTTGTATGGTGAGAATTTGTTGGGTGAGCAGATGAAGATAAAAATGGCAGAATCTTACCCTAAATTCAACTATGTGGGCTATGGGGTTTGGAATTATCGCTATCCTTTTTTGGATGCTCAACCCACGATTATGGAGCGAAGGGGCGGAATATTGGGCGCAAACGTGGTCTTGGTACGCCTCACCGATACAAATCAAACTATTGTGATTCTAAGCAATAACAGTCGCTTTAATCCTGACTCTTTTGGAGATGCTTCCAACCTTCGAGAAGCCTTGATTCGAAAGTTGGCGGATGCGCCAGAAAACAGGGAGTAAAACGTTTGGGAGCTTTGACAAATTACGTAGAAGAGAAAAAATGTTGTTCGCCAGAATGTGGTTTTGAGATAAAGTCTTTTTGTACTTTTGATGAAGGTTTGAGAACCTCAATAGGCTATTTTGTAAACTTGTTTTGAAGTAAACCTCTATGAAAGACCTCCGATTTTCACCAAAAACACTCCAGCAAATCTGCGACAAACACAATTTGGGCAAAATCCAAAACCTGTCTTATTCGCAGTCAGGTATGGTCAATCCCTGTGTTTTTATCAACGATGCCTATGTCATTCGCTTCAATGTGCGTGACCCTCAAATTCCCAAATTCAGGCGTGAAAAAATGGCAATGGAATTATTGAAGGAGAACAAAATACTTGTTCCCGAAGTGATTGCATTGGACGAAAGCCGAACTATTTTGCCGCATGATTTTTTGATTTGTAAGAGAATCAAAGGAAAAGAACTCTATCAAGTCTGGGAAACATTGGAGGAGAAGATACAAATGCAACTTTGCAGCGAAATGGGTGAAATATTGGCGAAAATTCACCAAGTTTATTTGCCTAAGTTCGGAGCAATTTTACCCGATGGATTGCAGTTTGAAACGTGGTCAGCCTGCATTTTGCATAAGCTGCAATTGGCAATTGAAGAAGCGAAAACGCTCCAACTTTTTGAAGAGAGAATGTATCAAAAAGTACAGCAAATATTTGACAATCATACTGCTCTTTTGGATACGGTAAAAAACGCCTCTTTGGTTCACAATGACTATCACCTCGGCAATGTGATAGTCAATGAAGGACATATTGCAGGGATTCTGGACTTTGAGTGGTGTTTTGCAGGCGACCCAGAATATGATTTTCGAGAGCCTTTGACCTTTGAAGGAGTAACGGATAAGCTGCTTTTGAATTACCAAAAATACCGCCCTCTATCTGCTGAATACCCTCCGAAATCTCATTTGTACCGCTTGTTGCTTTACCTTCAATTGTCTGTTTTGGCTACTATGCACAATTGGGGTGAGGAATCGACGCTTTCTTATCGGAAGCGGTTTGAAGAAATTTTGGGGAGTTTTGATTAGCAGATATGTATATTACAATTCGATTTTTCCTTCTGCAACGAGGTCGACCAAAGCCCTAATGGTATGTCCATGTTTGTGATTTGTACTAAAAACG
>JBGCDY010000191.1:0-2821 GCA_045105835.1 Chitinophagales bacterium | reverse complement strand
GGCAGGTAGAAGCGCAAAATCTCCTTGGTGGATGAACAACTTTGACTATGCAAATAAGGATACCAATCCAAATCCATGGTTCAAAATCCCCTATGTCGGCTCTTTTAACGACAGCCCCAATGACGGACATGGCGCAATTTTCAATTATTATGCTGTTGAAAAATGTAATGTTTGCCCCAGTGGTTTTAGGCTACCAACTGAACAGGAGTTCATGGATATGGCAAACGCAGTAGGTGGACGAAATCTTATGAGCAGAACTGGCGAAGATTGGGGAGCCATCGGGCGTATAGATGGCTACGGATCTGTCGTGAGAGGGCGATTCGGAGAATACTGGACCTCCACGCCTGCCGAGGAAGATTATAAAGCTAGGGCTTTTGTGTTTAACAGCAATGGAACCTTCCACGTCTCATCCGAAGATAAGCGAACAGGTTGTTATGTGCGCTGTATAAAAGAAAAAGAAGAATCTACTGAATTAAACACACAGAAGTTTGAAATGCTTGCCCACTCTATACACGGAGGGAATGATCAGGGCTTGTGGTTTCTTGGAGTCGATAAAGGAGAGGCTGATCAAGCTGTCGGTACAAATAAACAAATAAGGATAAGAATCGTAAAAAGAGCTTCTAATGGTTCCGTAAGTACAGTTGATGGAAAGCCTGCTGTCATACTGGACATAGTGCCAACGGATGAGCGAAATCATGGTCTTGGTGGGCATCTCTATATATTTAATGCAGCAGGTATAGGTGATGGGCAATACTACCTTGCAACTGGACAAAATGGCGATAAAAACATATATATCAGACACAAGTCAACTGGTTCTGCAGCAACTGCTACAGAATTCGCATTCAGAAGCCACAATGCTTTCACAAAAGATGGTACGTCTGGGGAGTTTCGTTCCTTTGAATCTGTCGTGCACCCTGGGCATTACTTAAGACATTCTTATCACAAGGCTCTTCTGGCTACCAAAAATTTGGAGGATAAAGTTTGGAGAGGTGATGTTTCGTGGAAACTAGTTGATCCAAAATAAGAAAACTTTCTCTCCAAACCCTATAATCTTTTGATAAATAGAACTTTAAGATTTGTCGAACCTTTCCCAACAAATATTTTCATTGGAAAAGTTGATTCGACAAAAATAAAATGTGCAATCATTAGACTTTTGTCACTGTCGTCGCTGCCTTTGGTAGCGGCGACTTTTTTTTGAAGCGACCTACCTAAGCCCCCACCAAAGCAAAACCTGCCCAATCCATAGGTTCCATCGCCCCATCATTTATCAAGTCCAATTTCGCCCTGCGCAAAGCAGACGCATAATTCTCTCCCTCCAATATGTCCCGAAACAAAGCCTGCGTTAATTGGCTTGTACTATCTTCTGGTACTTTAAAAAGTGAATAGATGATATTCGACGCTCCTGCATACAAAAAGCCCCGATTCAATGCCATCATTCCCTCACCTACCTTCAATTCTCCAACACCACTTTCACAGCTACTCAAAACCACCAAGTCTGCATTGAGGTTGAGGTGGTAAGTTTCAGAAGTATGCAAAAGGAAATCATTGTCTGCTATGGATGCTTTGTGGATACCTGATGGATGCTCAGTAGATGCCGCTGCCCTAATTCCTGACTCATTTCCTCTCATAGGAGCAAGATGGATACCAGAAAAGGTATTTTTACCTGTTTCTTGGAGGAAGCCATGCGTAGAAATTAGCACGTATTTGTAGCCCCCAATGTGTTCCTGCAAGTTTTGCTTATTCGCTTGGTCGTAAAAAAGTGCAATCGCCTCTTTTCCTTCTTGCTCAAAAAGCTGATACACCTCCTTCACCTCCGCTTCTGTCTCCTCCAAATCCTGCAAAGCCTCTTGCACATTGCCTGAGGACTTCAAAATTCGCCTACTCCTTTTTGATTGTTTTCCACCGCTTTTCACCACATAGCCTTCTTTCTTTTCGCTTCCTTCCTCTCCTCCAAAATGAACAGGAGCCAAACCAAAGAAACTATCTATTTGTTCACCCGTTTGTAAAGCTCTTTGGTGACTGTGTAGCAGCAAAGTAGCAGAATAGTGATAACTGATGTCGAAGTCTTTAATCAAATAGGGAAGGTTTTGAAAATTTTTGGTATCTGTTATTTGGTGTTGATTCAGCAACACATCAAAAGGAATATAGTACAATTCTCCATGTGGAATGATGATGAGTTTGGTGACTCCTTGTAGGTGATTCCAAACGGGACGCAATAGCAAATCAAAGAGTTGTGTAGCATACTCGACAAAATTATTGAGGTATCCTACTTCAATAGCCACCTGTAGTTCCTCTAAACTATCAGAAAAACCTTCAGGTTTTTGAACAACAGCAATTTGGTGATTATCGGAGGTAATGACGAAGATGTAAATTTCTTCATCGGTAATGTGGTAGGAAAGGATAGCTGAATTGTTGGAACTTGTCCCGAAATCTCGGGATTGTTTTATTGTTGAAGTGCTATTTCTTTTTGAAGGAGAGGTATCGGACACCTCCAATGTTTCAATTTTTGACTTCAACATATCAAAGCCTAATTTTTTATCATAAAACAAGGTATCCGATACCTTTTGACTCATTTTTGAAAGGTAGTTTTGGAGGTCTTGAACAGAGGCAGTGGAGACCGAGTATTTTAGTTGATAGTATTCGGGATAGTCCTTTTCAAATTGTTTGATTAAGGCATAGTATTGTTGTTTTTGCTTAAAATATTGGCGTTGAAATGTGGTCAGTAATGTTTCGTCTTTTGCTGCCCCTTTGCTATTTTGAGTGACAATGTTCTTCTCTAGGTAACTAAGTTCTATTTTGAGTTCTTGCTCTTTTTCAAGTA
>JBGCDY010000190.1:0-3781 GCA_045105835.1 Chitinophagales bacterium | reverse complement strand
TCCAAGGAGGGGAATCTCGTATATAGTGAAGAAATCCCCTCTTGGGATAGCTTGTGCCGAAACCTCGGTAGGCAGGGGTGGGTTACACTATATTCCTGTTTAATGCGGAGACCTATAAGTAAAAACATCACTCTCGCTTATCCTCTTACCAAGAAAACATAATTACCTTATTAAAACGTAATACAATTGTCATTTTTTTTAAAGTATAAAAAACTCCTTTTTATACTGCAATTGTATATTGTAAGTTAAGAGGCAGGAATCAAGTTTCAAATAGTTGTTTGCCAGCCCCTTTGCTAAAGTTGATTTTTAGTTCATTCAAAATTGTTTAGGTATTTACCATTCGCCTTACTCCCCCAACAACAAAAAGCCACTCCAATATTTAGGCGGCAAATCCTCAATTATCAACTGTAATTTGGCATATCGAAGGGCTTGGGCATAATTTTCTTTTTGATTTAATAAGTAATCGTAAAAGTGATGGGCAAATTGAGCAGTTTTTTGATCGTAGATTTTGAACAAGGTAAAAACAATATTGGATACGCCTGAATAGAGCAAACCTCGGTTGAGAGACAAAATACCTTCACCTTCTGAGATTTTTCCTACTCCGCTTTCACAACAACTCAAAAAAACCAAATCGCATCGCAGCTTCAATTGATATAGTTCATGGGCATACAAAATGGTATTTTGGGGGGATGTAGTTGTTTGTTCTTGGGTACGAAACATGGCTTTGTCAAACACCTCTCTCCTCTCATAAGTATTCCCTGTTTCATTCTCAGGAGAAAACAAAACCCCCAATACATTCTTCTTTTGATTAGAAACTCCATGTGCAGCAATGTGAAGATATTTGGCAGGTTGTGCCTCCACTTGTTTTTTAAAATCACTTAGATTGGCTGCTCCTCTTAAATAGGTTTTAGCCTCTAAGCCTTTTTTCTGAAAATTGGATTGAATATCATTTACCTCTTTTTCCGAATACAAAAGTGCTTTATAATTTTTCCCACGAATAGAGACATCTCTTGTCGCTTCTTCCTCCAGTTCTTCTGATACTTCTAATGAAGAATATCCTTCATCGTAAACAGGTGCAAAACCTAAAAAACGAGAAGGCAAGTCCTGAAGGTTTGCTTTCCTATTTTGTTGATATTGGCGCAAAGTAGTCGAATAATGGTACCGAACCGAATAACCTTTCAATAAATAGGGCATGTCACTATAGGCTGTTCTAAAAGAAGCCTCTTGGGTCAATAGTGATTCAAAAGGTAATTCCAAGAGTCGGTTATCAGGAATAATCAATAGAGATTCCACTTTGTTTTCTACTAATTTGTCTTCAATAGGTGCAATAAGGATTTGATACAATTGATATGCTTCATGCACATACGTTTTGCGGTTCATGCCCAAAATTCCCTCGTCAATAAATCTTTCTATCCACTGGTAGAACTCTTTTGATACTGCCACTCGTTGGAGAGAGTTTTCTTCTGAGGCAATGCATAAAATGTAAAGAAAGTCCTCGGTCAAAGTATAGGCGAGTACAACTTCTTCTTCCACCAGTTGATCTTGAAGTGTTTGTAGAGAAATTTCAGGTGTTTGATGTCTTAAATGGAGGTATTCAGGATGGTTTTGTCCGATGGACTGAACCAATTCGTGGTAGGCAACTTGGAGGTTCATGAGCTCTTCAGCATATTGATCAATTTCTTGTTCTTTTTTTATTTTTTGTAATTCAGTCTGATAGTCAATGATTTTTGTTTGAAATAGCTCCAACTTTTGTAATTGTTCCTTAGGAATATTTGCCAATTGCAGGGCTTCCAAATTTTTAATGGTAGATAAAAGACTGTGAACTTTGTTTTTTTCCGAAAATGTGAAAATTTCCTTCAATACGCCTTCATTAGGTTCTATTAGGTATTGCTTATACAATATGTCGATAGCAAGCTGGTAGAACAAAGTCATTTCCTGATTGAAACTCAACTGATCGTTCTCTTGAAAGACCCTTACCTGCATTTTTTCAATTAAAGAAGATAGGCTTGAAATAATCTGAAGGGCTTTTTGGAGATAAAACTCAGCCTGTGTATTTTTAAAAAACTGATGATTGATATTCAATCGGACGAATTCTAATTCAAATAAGACTTGTGGATTACTAACTCTTTGGTTTGTATAAGCCATTTTTTGATGGTGAACTGCTTTTCCGATGTGAAAAAGAGCTTTTTCCAATTCGCCCTGTTTTTGGAGAACATTGGCACAATCCAAATGATTTTTTGCCTTAAACATATCTTTATTGGCGGCTAATAACTCATTTACTTCTAGCGATTTTTGGAAGTGATTTTCTGCGACTACCCATTCTTCACGATTGCAGTATACATGACCCCATATATTGTAAGTTATAGAAAACCACTCGTAATTGGTCGGGTTGTTTTTTCGCTGTAAGTTAATCGCTTTTTGAAAGTAATTTTCTGCCTCTTCCCAATTGTCTATAGCGGCATACACCTCTGCTACTCTTATAAAAACCATTGCGGTTAAATCATGGTTTCCCTGCTGATTGTTCAATATTTCTAAAGCTTCTTGATACAAGGATTTTGCAGACTCGTATTCTTTATTTAGAGCTGCTATCTCTCCTAAACTAGTTTTAGTATTGGCGATAGGAATTAAATACTTGTTAGGTTCTTTTTCAAAAAAACTAAGCGCTTTTTGATAGTAATTTTCCGCTAAAAAAAACGAAGATAATAAGCGATAAGCATTAGCAGTATTGAGATAAACATCTCCTCTTTCAGGGATATGATACCTGCTTTGAATCTTCAAAGCTTTATAATACTCTATCACTGCTTCCCTGTGTCGGAATGTATGGTTATAGACATTTCCAATGCCAATATAAGCGTTTATCATTCCTTTGTAGAATTTGAAACTCTTGTAAATTTTCAAAGAAAGTTCAGACACTTTTAAAGACTCTTCATATTCCCTTTCGTCAAAATAAACCCTTGATAAAAGCTCGTACAAATCTCCCTTGAGAAGCGTATCCTCATTTGTTTTCTGCTGATGTAGATTTAAAACATTTTCAACGGATTTTTGAGCTTCTGACAAACGATTTTTACCAAACTCCCAATATGCCATTTTATAGAGACATTGCATGTAGCTTTCCCATTTTTCATATTCTAGGTAAGTAGATGCAGCACCTTCAAAAAGGTCATAATAATCATCGAATTTATTCTGTTGAAATAATTTTTCACCATTTGCGAATAGAATATCTGCTTGTGATAAAGTTTGAGAAGGGCTATTAAGATTCATAGGAAATAAATATAATTAATTCAACTTGTTTTTATATTTAAACATCAGTATTTTATTAAACAAACAAGCACGTTAAAATAAATCACAAATATAGAAATTCCTACCTTCCCAACAATAGAAACCCCTCGCCAGTACCTGAACTGGTTTTTTGATTGTAGATTTGGAACAAGGTAAAACAATATTGGATACGCCTGAATAGAGCAAGCCTCAATTGAGGTATGATAATAAATTTTGAAAAAGATAAGGTAATCGAGTGTGGAGAGTAAGTTTGTGCTGTTGGATTAACTACAGGTATATTTCCTGCAAAAAGCACTAAAACCAATAACCGTTTATGTTATTGGTTTTAGTAAATAGAAGTGTTGATAATTACCACTGAGGGTTAGGCTTGGGACAAAATCTAAAATTGAGGTGCAACATTATTAAAATAATAAGTTCCTCCCTTAATAACAGATTGCTCTTGTTTGTTTAACTGAGCATCCATAAATTCTTGCAAACTCTTATTATTTGTTTTTTCACTAAA
>JBGCDY010000189.1:0-10057 GCA_045105835.1 Chitinophagales bacterium | reverse complement strand
ATACTAACTTACCTTATTTAGCTGCTGTTTTAACTAGTATAGGAGTATATTTTACTGATAATGAAGGCTTAGTGAAGGCGAAATTATACTGTCAAAGAGCATTAGAGATTTATACAGTACTTGCAAGAAAAAATCCTAATGCCTATAATTTAGATGTTTGTATGAGTAGTGTTAATATGGTAAGATATTTTTATAAAAAAGTACAAATAGAAGGTTACAATACGGATGTAATAAACAGCGCATTAGGTATATTGAGAAATACTGAAAAGATACTCCAAAATTATACTGAAAATTATAGAGCACAAGAATATATTTATAAGGTTAATGCGCTAAAATACCAATTCACAGAAATGTTATAAGCCAATACCTATTGCCTAAACGAAAACTCTTAACTAATTGAATGTCAAAGCATAACTAAATACTTAAATAAACGAACTTTTTAAGGTTTCCCCATATATCAATACCTTCAATAAATTCCTAATAAATTAACATCAAGTTGCTATAAGAATATAAAAATTGAAGGAAAAAATTCGTTTGTTTTAACCATTAGTTATGTTTTGATAATCAAACAATTATCTCTTTCCGTTTAGGCACTACCTAACACCTTTTATTTCAATCGCCTAACAGTGTACTTTGTACAAAAAAAAGTTTTATATTGCATATAGTTATTGAAATCATCAATAGGCTCATTAAAATCCTCCGCCATATACTGAATCATATCTTTTGCTGCACCAAATTTTAAGGGGATAGGCTCGGATGTCTGCTTGGTTTTGAAAGGAACACTCATTTTTTGGAGAGCTTTCTTTACCAAACTATCAATTTGTTGGAGAATCAATTCATCTTCCACATAGACCAATTGACTTATCAATTCCAGTTTTTTTGCTTGTAGGTTCATTGTCGAATGATTTTGACTTTCAAACGTTTTATGATATAATTTAGTTCAATCAGTGAAAACTCGCCCGACATCCAAGGGATTCGGCGACGTTTGAACGACCACCACTCCAACCGTTGCCAAAGTTTTCAACTGTTGGCAAGGTTTCCGTTCCATTAATACCTCACTGCCTCCACCCCAATCACCGAAGGATGCCCCTGATACAAATTATAATCCTTCACACTCACCACTCTATCCAAATTACAATCCCCATCCACGTATTAATTCAACATACATTTTTGCTCCGAATAATAATTGAAGTCAAAAACCGAAATCACCCCATCCGCATTGAAGTCCCCTGCAATTGCAGTATAAGAACCATTCTCCATTTGTGCCAATTGAGCAGCACCGCCCATCACATAAGAAGGGTTTTCTGTAAAATGGTAAGAGTTGGAGTTGGGAAGTGGAATGGGGACAGAACTCATGAGAGCCAAATGGTTGCGGTGTCGGACGATGGTGAAGTAACTGTTGTTTTCGGTGGCATTTTGGAAAAGAACACCATCGTTGCCCTCATCGACGATACTACCATTGGAAAGCAAAATTGCGGCTTTTTGTTCGATGATGATTGCTGCATTGTTGGCATCTCGAAGCTCCACCAAAACCCAATCAACGGCATTGACAGGCATTTCGGTGATACACTCCGTACCCATATAGTTCCAGGGCGCACGGTTGTAAGGCTGGTCGAAGGGAATCAAATTGGCAGCTTTCAAATGGTTGTTCATCGAATTGCTGCTGGAATATGCGCCTTCCAAAAAGACCTTCAATCGGGCTTTGACAGGTGCGTTTTCGTAGTCACTCACCCGCACACACACATCTCCATAAGTATAACCAAACGGATTTTGAGCCGAAGCCACTTGAAGGAAATAGTCTTCATTGCCCTCCAATTCAAACACCACACCTTCATCACACTTTGAAGGATTGTAGGCGCAGCCCCTTTCCTCCAAATCACCACAAGTACCACTAAAAACCGACAAAACGCTTACGAAATCCGCTCCTGTATTGACCAATACCCTGCCCGAAGAAGGGGCGGTGAATTGAAACCATATTGAGGAAGTTGGGTCTACATCGCAGCTTGGGCGAGGACCATTGAAGGTAGCGTAGGTGTTGTTGCCGACTGTGCAGTTTTCACCCAATTGCAGGTTGGTGGCATCGTCACAAAAATCGTTTTCGGGTGCAGCTTCTGCCGAGCTTAATTTCATGCAGACCGTTCCTTCAACGGTAGAGAAAAAACCTGCGTTTTGAATCCAGTAGGTTTCGCCCGCTTCCAAATTTTTAATGTGCATACTGTGTCCATAATCGCTGCTGCTGATTTCAGACAGATTGCCACACGTTCCCGAAAATACGGTCAGCACATCCGCAAAATCGGCATTGCTTTCGATGATGACCTCGCCATCACTGGGCGCATCAAATTTGTACCAAATCGAAGACTTAGATTTTAGATTGAGGCTGGGTTCTGGACCAAAAAAACTAGCATCTTTGTTTGTTCCCATTATGCAGTCTGCATTCACATCCAATTCGATGGCATCCGAACACAAATCATTGATGGGCGGTACTTTGATGGTAATTCCGTCCATAATGCTCAAACAGACATTGCCCTCCGTTTTGCCAAATAAATCCACTGCGCCACTGACCCTCACAAAATAGGTTTCGTTTGGAGTTAAGTCCATGACAGGCATGATTTCACCCACAAATCCAAATTCATCGTAGTTGGTACAGTCGATTTGCTGCAAATCACCACAAGCTCCCGAAAAGACGGTCAGCACATCATTGAAGTCGGTTTTGGCTCGAACCGTCACTTCACCCGAATTGGGCGCAACGAAAGCATACCAAATTCCCCGCTCGCTTTGCTCCACACAAATAGGAGCTTGTCCTTCAAAAAGTGCATTGAGATTGGTGCCTTGCACACACGTTCCGTCCAAAGTTACGTTCTTGGCTTTCTCACAAATATCGAAACTTTCGCCTTGACCATAGACCCGCACATTGTCGAATCCAGACCACCAACCCCACATATTGTTGTCGTCGTATTCAAACATCAAGTGCATGTTTTCGGAACGATAGGCAGAAATGTCTATTTGGTCGTAAATGGAAGTGCTAAAGTTTTCTCCTGCAATGTTTTCTCCTGAATAGGATTTGACTCGGTGGTATTCCGTTCCGTCAAAAACATAGATATTCAAGGCTTCGTTTTCGTAATCTCGGTGATGCACATCCATTTCCAAAAACACCTGTGCAAATTCTCGTCCATTGAAGGAAGGGGAAGTTAATTGCACTTTTGAAAAGGTGGTATCTCCAAGTATATCGTCGTCAAAAAACACAAAACAACTGCCGTCAATGCTTCTTTCTGCATTCCCAAAATCATCATAAGGTACGCCAAATCCCCAGTCCCAATGACCTTCTTCAATATTGGTTTCCCAACCTTCTGGCATCTCACAAGCATTGAAGTCCTCCAACATCAAATCCTCATCTTGTCCCCAACCCCTGACTTTGAAATTGTCTATGGAAGCCCACCAAGACCAAACGCCGCCATCGTCATAGACAAATCGGACTTTCATGTCCTTGTTTTTTTTTTTGTTTTAATCAATGTTTGTATGGCGGTAATCAGGAAAACCCCAACCGCTGTCTTCTTCTCCTTGAAACCGTTCTACTTCAATGTATTGACTTCCATTGAAGGCTTCAATGACCAAAGATGCGCTGCCATTCCAGTTCCGAAAATGTACGTCTATTTCTAGGGTGATTTTGGCATTGACCGAAGCATCAAAAGTGGGAGATTCCAATTCAACACTCCAAGTAGGGGTATCTTCACCTGCTGCATCGTCGTCAAAATAGACAAAACAAGTACCATCCATGCTGTTGTTTTCGTCTGCATTTTCGTTCTCCGAAATGCCCACACCCCAAAATGCAGCTTCTCCTTCAACGCTTACTCGCCAATCACTTGGCAGTTCACATTCATTGAAGTCTTCAAATAGGTATAGGTCTTGGGCTTGAAGCGCAAAATTGGTACTTAGTAAAAATAAGACAATGACTTTGAAGTAAGTGTATTTCATATTATTAGGGGTTTGGGATTTTTCTTCAATTGAAAATGGGGCGACTTTTCTATTATTCTATCTTGTTATTACGGAAATTGTAACTTTTGGGATAAAAAACAGAAAAGTAAGTTTTTTTTTGCTGTCTTGAAGCAATGTAGGTTACGATTTCTATTAAGAGCAGATAATTTTAGCGAACCTTATTGCTAAAACAAGCAATTCACTATCAAATCGTTGTCAAATTTTGACATCTTGCAAGTATTTCAAGTAAAAATTAGATGAAAATTACTAAATTTAACTGACAATCAGTAAACTCTAACCTACATAGTTTCGTAAAATCTTTGTAGAATGATTTTTTGGTAGCGGTGAATTGACTTGCTGATACACAAGGATTACAGATAGGTACTGAATTGCAGAGAATAACTCTTAAAAACAAAACCCCCTATAGAATGAGCTGTGCTACCTCCAATCTCGAAACTTATATTCCCTCCAATGATACTCCGTGGAATGCCCGTAGAGTGGCGCATTTGTACCGTCGAATGGCTTTTGGGGCAACTGCGGAACAAATCAATCAAGCTCTCACGATGAGTCCGTCGGTTTTGGTCGACCAATTGATTGACCAAGCAGTGAATTTGCCGCTTTCTCCTACACCGATTTGGTCAGACTGGACGTTACAGCCTATTGATGATTACACCGATTTTGACGAAGAAACGAGGCAACACTATGAGGAACTCTCGGTTCAGTGGGTGAGGGATATGTTGAACAATGGTTTTCGGGACAAGCTGTTGTTGTTTTGGAGCAATCATTTTGTGACCGAATGGTACACTTATTATTGTTCAGCTTACCTCTACAATTACCACAAAACTTTGCAGGAAAATGCCTTGGGGAATTTCCGAACCTTTGTGGAGGCGATTGGTAAGACTCCTTCAATGCTTATATACCTCAACAACAACCTCAATACTGCGGATGAAATCAACGAAAATTATGGACGTGAATTGATGGAATTGTTCACTTTGGGCGAAAACAATGGCTATACCGAAGAGGATGTATTTGAGGTCTCTCGTGCTTTAACGGGATGGACAGGCGCAGGTGCAGGATGTGAGTTTTACGAAAGTGACGACCAGCGATTTGACCAAAATGCCCACGATGGGTCAGAAAAAGAAATTTTTGGGCAAACGGGAAACTGGGGCTATGATGATGTGCATGAGCTTATTTTCACACGTCGGGCTACACAAGTTTCCGAATTTATTTGCAGCAAAATTTACCGCTATTTTGTGAATGAAGATATTGACCAAGAAATCGTTGCAGGATTGGCAGAGACTTTTCGCAACAATAATTTTGAGCTTGCTCCTGTTTTTCGACAACTCTTCAAAAGTGCGCATTTTTTCCATGAGGATGTGATAGGTACTCGAATCAAAAGCCCTGTTGAGTACTTGGTGGGCTTCTTGCATGTTTCGGGTTTGCCTTATACGGATGAAACGCTATTGAATTTGGGTTATGCGGCAGATGGTTTGGGGCAACAATTGTTTGTGCCTGTGGATGTAGCGGGCTGGCCTGGTTACCATGCTTGGATCAATGAAAACACCTTGACACTTCGTTGGGACATGGTGGGAGGTTTTATTGAAGATATGGAAGAGGATGGCTATATTTCGATGGTGAATTTGGCGAAAACCTTAACCAATAATTCCAATGATGTAGCATTGATTGCTCGTTCTATGGTTGACCATTTTTTGCCGAATGGACTGCCGAATCCGAACGAATACGATGTGGCGACTACGGTATTGAAGGGAGATATTCCTGAGAATTATTTTCAGGATGGTACTTGGACTTTGGACTGGGCAGAGGCAAGGGGGCAAATGCGGCTTTTGATGGGGCATTTGTTGCGGTTGCCTGAGTTTCAGTTGGCTTAGTTTTTTGTTTTTTGAACAAGAACTGATAGATGGAAAGGAACTGCTTCTGGGCTTATGTACTCCTTAGTGTTTTTTACAAAAAATGCCAAAGATTTATTGTTTTCTCTTATTCAATATTCTTCAAGCTAAAATAGGAAAAAATCGTTTTCAAAACTATTTATTATGTATAGAAATTTCTTCATGCTTTTATTTTTGTTTTCTCAATTGGCTTTTGGGCAGTTAACACATATCCCATTAGAAAATGAAGGTGAACACAGTTTTTTTGATGCCTATTTCTTGAATGAAACAGTAGGATTTGTTGTAGGAGTCGACTGGGGAGAGAGTAATAGTAGAGGTGTGATTTTTAGAACCAGTGATGGAGGAGAAACGTGGTCAAGGTCTTTTGTTGATAATGAAAACTCCGTTTTTTTTAGTGTGTATTTTGTTAATGATAGCATAGGCTATGTTGGAGCAGAACACGGTTATATTTACAAATCTACTGATGGAGGAGAGAACTTTTTTCGATACCGCCCTTCCCTTGGTTTTTCCTTTTTAGACTATATGGACATTTATATGTGGGAAAATCAAGGTTTATTTCTTGGAACAAGCAGTATTTTTAAAACCTATGATGATGGTGCTTCTTTACATAGAGTTTATGATGACAATAGGCTATGGCAAAAGGTTCAATTTATTAATCAAAATGTGGCTTATGCTTTAGGGTTTTATTTAAATAACGGTGATTTTGATGGTAATACGTACAATAATGTATTTATTAAAACTACTGATCAGGGAGAAACTTGGGAGGTAGTGGCCGATTCTTTAGATTATTCTTTGAGATCTTTTCATTTCTTGAATGAGGCTACTGCTTTTGCTTGTTCATATCGTGACGAAATCTATAAAAGTATAGATGCTGGACAGTCTTGGGAAATTGTGGCCTCTTCTCCAGAAGGTTGCGCTTCTCTTTTCGAGATTACTTTTTTCAATGAGGAGGTAGGATATGCTGTTGGAGGTACAGAGGATTGTCCTGCGAATGCCGTTTTATGGGAAACAAAAGATGGAGGAGAGAATTGGCAGAAAATTTTGGAATTGGAAGGAGAAGGATATTTCAGAAAGGTTGTGCGTGTTTCTGATAACAGTGGTTTAATTTTTGCTAAAGAAAGCAAGATTTTTAAGATTCTGAGCGACGATATAACTGAAATAAAAGAATTGAAATTAGGAAATCGCTTGGATATACAAGCTTCTCCAAATCCCTTCCAAGAAAATTTTTCCCTTCAATTTGACCTCCCAAAAACTTCAATTGTCAATATCGAACTGTACACGATTGAAGGGCAAAAACAAACCATTCTTACTTCAAAACGCTTGGAAACAGGCTTGCAGTCTTTTGAAATAAGTCCTGATTTTTCAAGTGCTTCAAACATCTATTTTATTGAAGTAACAATAGACGGAGAAAAACATATCGAAAAAGTCATTCAATACAAATAACCCTTCAAAACCAATAAAGGAAGAGTCCTTTTTATCTATCAACTCATGTTCAAAACTCGACATAAAATGAAAACACATAAACCTCTTTCTACTTCAAAAAACGATAGAACAGGTAAAACCCTTCAAAACGAACAGGCGCATACTGGTGACCACAAAAACTGGAGCCGTCGAGATTTTTTGACAAACAGTGGGCTGTTTGCCGCAGGAGCTTCGTTTATGTTGGGAAGCAGTAGTTTGAAGGCATTTGCACCAAATGGTATGTTGAAGGCTTTGGGAGCTTTGGAGAGTGACAAGACTTTGGTGATTGTGCGGTTGAAGGGCGGAAATGATGGGCTGAATACCATCATTCCGAGAGGCAATGAATTTTATTACAATATCCGACCCACCATTGCCATTCAAGAAAACGAACTCATTCCTCTGACAGACGAATATGGTCTCAATGCTGCGATGAATGGATTAACATCTTTGTGGGACGAAGGTGAGATGGCAGTGCTGCAAAGTGTAGGTTATCCCGACCCAGATTATTCTCACTTTCGTTCGTCTGATATATGGGCTTCTGCAAGTGATACCGAAGAATATGTAACCACAGGCTGGGTAGGACGACACTTGGACCGAGAATACCCTGCTTACAATATTGCTCCACCTAATGCTCCCGCAGGGCTGCAAATTGGGGTGCGAACCAATGCATTGTTTAGAGGAGGAGATGCGAGTATGGCATTGGCAATCAGCAATCCGACGGAATTTTACCGCATCGCTCAGACTGGACAACTTTACGATACTTCGCTATTGCCCAAGAATTGCTATGGTCAGG
This sequence comes from Chitinophagales bacterium, assembly GCA_045105835.1. Classification (GTDB taxonomy): domain Bacteria; phylum Bacteroidota; class Bacteroidia; order Chitinophagales; family UBA2359; genus JAUHXA01. The sequence continues at coordinate 1,924 of JBGCDY010000189.1, read as the reverse complement.
AAGCGACTTTCATGCGAGATATTGCAAACAATTCTTTTCGCTATTCAGAAGCCATTAAAGAGGCTTTTGACGCTTCCTCAACGGATGTCAATTACCCAGAAGCAGGAGAATTGGGAGAGCAACTACAGATTGTGTCAAGGCTGATTAAAGGGCGATTGGGTACGAAGGTATATTTGGTGGATATTGGAGGGTTTGATACCCATGCGGAACAGCGATTGGATGGATATCACGAGTCTTTGTTGGCAGATATTGGCAATTCGATTAGGGCTTTTACCCAGGATTTGAAGGGGGAAGCGGATGTATGGGAGAATACCTTGATTATGACTATTTCGGAGTTTGGACGCACGGTTCATGAAAATGGTTCTTTGGGCACAGATCATGGAACGGCTGCTCCTCAATTTATCTTTGGAGCAAATACAAACATCAGTGGAGGCATCAAGGGGGAGCATGCAAATATTGACAACATTCCCGAATATGGAGACATGGAGCATACGACTGACTTTCGGTCAATGTACTATTCTGTCTTGAAGGATTGGTTTTGTATGGAAAATCAGTTGGCGGATGCAATTATGGGGCGCAATTTTCCGTTAATTGACGACCTCCTGCCCAATTGTGACCCTCCAAAGGGTTCTAATGATACAGCAGTTTTGTTTGGGCACAATCCAAACCCTTCAAAACCTCAACAACGCTTGATTAAATATGCGATTTTGAAGAAGGGCTTTGTAAGATTGCAGTTGCTGGATTTGGCGGGCAAACCGAAGGCTACTTTAATCAATACCACACAAGCGGAGGGAAGTTATACTTTTCCGTTTTACCCACAAGAGTATCATTTGAAGCCTGGGCATTATATTTATCGTTTGGATACAGGTGGAAAAACGTATAGTAGGAGGATTAGTTTGTTGTTTTGATGGAGAGGTTTTTGTATCAGGAAAACTTTGGCAACAGTCGGAGACTTACTTTGACAATAGTTGAAACGATTTTTTTGATAAGAGTTGAATTAAATTTACCCAAAAAAAGTTTTGAATGAGAGGTAGTAGAACAATGATTTATGGTGAGATTGTCAGTTTTATCGCTGCAAATAACCTGCAAAAGTCAATCGCTTTGCAGCCAATGGATGTGGTGAAACAACGCTCGGAAGAGCTGATTTTTAAAGAAAAAAACAATACTATTTCTATTGAAGAATGGTCAGAATTGAAGTATTTATTGATTTTGCAGTCTTTGGTGAGGCTCGCTAATGGGCGGGATTTTAAATCGAATATTATCAATTGAAGCCAGATTAAGTAGGAAGGGAGAAAAGGGAGGTGAGAAGTGAGATTTTAACTTATTTACTGTCAAAGTATTAACAGCCTTATTGATGGAGGTTGATTTTGCCCTACTACGTATATTTTACAAAAGATGAACGGTAATATTGCGCCGTTCATCTTTTGTAAAACCATCATTTATCTTAGCGAATCAAAGTAAAGTTTCCACTCCAAACCATTTCTTCGCCAATCACATTGAGTACACGAATTTGGTAAGCATAAGTGCCAATCCCCATCGGTCTGAAATCATAGTCTCCATCCCAGCCTTCGGTGACATCGTTGGTACTGAAAACTTCTTGCCCCCAACGTGTGAATATCTTGAAGTCCAATATTTCGCTAATACCTCGCAATGCACCAATCGCAAATACATCATTGTTGCCATCCCGATTGGGTGAAAATGCATTGGGCATGACGATGTCAAAGTTTCTTTCAACAGTTATCCTAACAGAATCCATTGACTGACATCCATATGCATCGGTGGTCATCACATAAAAAGTAGCATCCTCAAGAGGGCTAACCAATGGATTGGAAGAAGTAGCTCCTGACAAATTATCGTTTGGAAGCCACTCAAAATCCCCTATCCCCGTAACATCAAGCCTAGTACTTTCGCCAATATTGATGGT